>JAJZSX010000194.1 GCA_021849435.1 Actinomycetes bacterium
AGGCCTTGACGATCTTACCCACACGAAACAGCGAGGAGCCCTGAATACTGATACCAGTCGGAAGCGAATCCGGTCTTGCCGGACAAAACGACGACGGGTGGCCTCGGTCTTGGCGGAAGACCGCTCCAGTCCCAACCACCGAGCATTCCGCTGAGCACGTGAGCGGCTCTTATCGTCGTCCCGTTCTTTTGACCACGAACGACAACGACCGGATAGCCGGTTAGCGAACACGCGCGCGATGTGATGTTCCGGAACAAAAGAACACCACCGTCGGTGCCGCCAGCACCCACCTGGCTCTTCGAGGTGACGGCGAGCTGGCGAAGTGAGCACGCTGGAACTACTGATGCACTCACTTGGGCCAGCGGCGTCGAGAGCCCCAAGAACGACAACGAGAAAAAGCCCACGACCGCGCTGAATACGGTGAGGGCCTCGTTGCGCCAACGCATCGCAGTCCTCATACCCGTCACCTCAATTACGGTCGATAGACACTCAGCATCGTAGCGCTCCACCTCGTGGTAATTTCATCAGGGCAATACTTCATCAAACCACTAATACGTCACTTTTAGCGTCCACTATGCATCGAAGTCAGAGAAATTTATATCCCCGACTTCGAGGGGTCATGCTACAATCCATCTAGGACGTCAAGACCCCGCTTCCTTGACATCTGACAGACGGTCAGGTGCCTTGTAAGAAAGTTGGCGTCACATGAATTCTTCTCACACCCATAATGGTGCCTTCCGAAAACTCCGCGAGCAATTTGGCGTGCTGGTCCTACTTGGTGCAACATCAAGTCTCTTCGTAACTGGACTGACGCTGTCGTCAGGTGGAGCCGCCAGTGCAGCAGCGCCCGCGTCACCGTGCAATGAAGTCGTTTCGACGGCTCCCGGCACTGTCGTGGCAACGCCCTCTGGCAGCCTCGTTGTCGGTGTCAAAGCCGGTACCAGCGTTCTGACCATCGACTGCAACGTATCGTCGACGGCCGCCTACGCACTGCAGGCGTCCCTCCTGGGTGGCGTCAGTTCCACGGGCGTCACGCCGTCGAACGAGGCGGACGTCGCGACCTTGGCGACGTTTACGAGGAGTACTACGGACACCGGATGCCCCGCCGCTACTGCGGGACTGTGCACAGTGACGAAACTCGCCGTCCCGAGCACGTTCACCGCCACCGACGTGAAAGCAGCGTGTCCGCCCACACAGGCCCAGATCAACGCTGGCCTGTTTGGTTGTGCAGTTGCGGTCGTGAATGCTTCGCTCGCCCCGCTACCCGGTGGTGAGTTTCTCATGACCTACGCCGGCCAGCCACTACCGAACAGTCCCACGATCGCTGCAACGCCCCTCAAAGGTGGTGCCGGCACGACGATCACTCTCGCCGACACGAATGCCGCGAATAAGTATTGGTGGGGTAACGCCATCGAGGCCGTGCAAGCCGCAGCGCTTTCGACGACTCCGGTGACCGCGCCCACATCGTGTACGACGGGAAGCGGATACGGGAATGTACCGACTGCGTTCCTCACGGTGAAGTGGTTCTCCTCACCGACAGTCACACCCATTAACGGCAGCGCAGTCGGTGTAACGATCTCGAACGATTGCTACGACGGGACAACCTTGTACGCGCCGAAGCTCAGTGGATCCACCACGGTTCCCGCTGGACTAGCCGCTGGCACCACTTACACCGTCTACGTCTGTGAGTTGAACGCCACGCCCTATCCCAGTAACGACTCGAGCGCGGCGACCCATTGCGGCACCGCCCCCGCCGGAGCAACGTGGATCGATGCTTCTTTCCCGTTCACAACGTCGGCCGGTACGATCACGCAAAGCGCTCCCACGAGCGGGTCCGTGACCGTCGCTGGTTCAGCGACCTTTACCGCGCAGCTGACGACCACGGGTGCCACGGGCGCCGTGACCTACGCCGTGCACGCCAAAGGGCCGAGCTTGAATGTCAGTCCGCTTGGTGTCGTGACGACGAGTCACACGCTCAGTGCGGGTACCTACACGGTGTCAGGAACGACGAGTGACACCAACGGCGACGTCGGTGTCTTTACCTATACCCTGACGGTCGGACTCATCACACAGATTGCCCCCTTGTCAGGCACCGTCGTCAATACGTCGTCGGCCAGTTTCAAGGCGCAACTCCTCGTGAGCGGAGCCAATGGTGCGGTTACCTTCACCAAAACTGGTGGCTCAAGCAACCTCACCGTTTCCACGACCGGTGTGGTGCAGTCGGTTGGAGCGCAGAGCCCCGGCACCTACACTGCTACGGGAACGATGAGCGATGCCACTGGCGATCTCGGAACCTTTACGTACGCATTGGCGATTACCAAGGCGCCCGCGCCGATCCTTCGCGCCTATCGCGTCGTTGGTCGCGCCGTTGAGGGTCGTACGGTGACGCTGTTCATCCAGGGCCAGGGCTTCTACGGTCGCCCGAGGGTCACCAGCCACGTTGGAACAGTGAGCATGGTGGTCCGTGACAATGGCCGGCAGTTGACGGTACGGACCTCGGTACGTGCAGGATCGCGAAATGGTGTCTTCACCTTCCTCATCGTCCTCGCTAACGGAAAGTCGTGTCGAGTTCGTTATAGCCAGATCGCATAACAAGCACATGCGTCGATGACGGTCTGAGCCGGTCGAGGTAGAACGATGGTCACGTGACCTCGTGACCTCGCCCGGTTCAGCCAGTCGTCTGCTCGAGGTGACGTGCGTACCATGCACGTCACCTCGAGCTTTATTTGCTTCGATCACGGTGCCCGGTCCGAGACACCTGACGCTCCCCCAGCGCCAAGACACGGTGACCTCGGTGAGCGAGGCGTCCCTAACTGCCGAGCACGACGAGACCGCGATCACTCCGTTGGCCCGATCGATTTGCCGCCCACCGCCTCCCAAATGCCAAGATGGGACGTGCTGCGCAACGTCCGACTCGGTAACACGTGCACGGACGCACCAGTGCTCGCACCAATCGGGTCACCCCGGGCGATGCACGCGGTCGATTCCGCGGGCGAGACCGTCGCCGACGTGCTCAGCGTGACACGTAACAACATGTTCCGCCGCATCGAGCCACGTAATCGTTACGGCTGGGAATCGGCGACAACGGACACGCAGCTCGAGCGCGGGCGCAGCGGGCGAGACCACAGGTATTCGTGACGAGCGCCCCGCACCCACGACGGATCGGGTGGCAGGTGTGGTTCGTACTGCTCGGGGCGATCTGGGGCTGTTCGTTCTGGTGGATCAAGCTGGGCCTTCGAGTGATGTCGCCCGTCGACGTCGCCACGACGCGGCTCGCCGCGGGTGCGGTCACACTCCTCGCGTTGACGGCCGCGACGCGCACACCCCTCGCGCGTTCAATCAAGACGTGGGGGCACTTGTTCGTGCTCGCCGCGCTCTTGAATAGCGTCCCGTTCACGCTGTTCTCTTACGGCGAGACCCACATCTCGGCGGTCCTCGCTGGACTCATCAACGCCTGCACGCCGCTCTCGACGCTCATCGTCGCGCTCTTCATCCTGCGACAGGAGCCGGTACGCCCGGCAATCATCGGTGGGCTGGTCGTTGGCCTCGTCGGTGTGCTGATCGTGATCGGCGTGTGGCAGGGCTTCGGCGCGGGTCAAAGCCTGGGTGTCGTCGCGTGTCTGGGTGCAGTTGTCTGTTACGGCTTCGGCTTCACCTACGCCCGTCGACACCTGGGGAGTCTGCCCGATAAGCCCATCGCGCTGGCGACGGGCCAGATCCTGTGTGGGACCCTCCAGATGGTGCCGTTCAGCCTCGCCTTCGGACACTTCCGGACTGGCCACCCCCTTTCGTCGTTGCTCGCCCTGGGGGCGCTTGGCGTGCTCGGAACCGGGTTCGCCTACGTCCTCAACTTCGACGTCGTTCGCAACGCGCCAGCGACCGTGGCGAGCAGCGTCACGTACCTGACACCGGTCTTCGCAGTCCTCGTGGGCATCGCGTTCCTCGGTGAGTCGCTCAGTTGGAACGAGCCCGTGGGTGCCTTGCTGATCCTCCTGGGCGTCGCCATCGCCCAAGAGCGGTTCCGGACTCGTTCGCCGCGGTCAGCCGAGGACCGTTGGGCCGACGAACCCCTGTCGTGAGGCGATCAAGCGCGTCTCACGAGTGAGAGTTCCGCCTGGTCGAACACCAATCACCGTTTGATCAGTGGAACACCTCGCGCAAACGAACTCGCGAACCGGTTCGAAGAATCGCCCGCCGATAGACCGTCGCCGCCAGTCGGGCGACGCCAATCGTGCACAGGACGCTGATGGCAGCCGACACGAGAAATGCCCACCATGTCACCACGCCGAAGCCGACGAGGACGGGCATCGCGAACGGGGCCGTCGGCGGCAGGAACGCGAGCACTCTCAACATCATGCTGGGGCTGCCCGAGCTCGCCCCCGTGAGGGCCATGATGTACCCGAAGATCATCGGGAGGCTCAAGGGCAGCACCAGGCTCTGCATCTGGTCCTGGCGCTCGATCATGGACCCAGCGGCGGCGTAGACCCAGCAGTAGAAGGCGTAGCCGAGCACGAGCCAGACCAACGTGCTCACGACCACGAGTGGTGCGGAGCCGTGCAGGAGACTTGAACCCACGGCTTTTGACAGGGCGAGGGCGAAGGCCACGATGAGTGACGCCTGGGCGAGCGCCACGATGCCGATGCCCAGGACCTTGCCGGTCAGGAGTTGGATCGGACGAACCGCGGACAGCAGCACCTCGATGACCCGACTGGACTTCTCCTCCATGACCCCCATGAGGATCCACGTGTTGTACTGCGAAAGCATGACGAAGATGAGCACGGTCCCGATTACCGAGGTGGCCTGCGTGGGACTTTGTCCGCCAGACTTACCCGCACCCGCCTCGACGCTCTTGATCGGTAGCGCCGTCGCGTGCGTGATCGTCTCGTACTGGGCCGCAGTGAGGCTGGCCGCTTGAAACGCCTTCGCGATACCGAGGTTCTCGGCGAGCGTGCGCACGAACTGGGCGCCGGAGGAGACGTCGGTCGGCGACAATGAGGACTCGATGAGAACGGCGCGGGTATTCACGATTGCCGCGTAGATTCGACCCGCACCAAGATCGGCCTTGGCCGCGTAGACACTCGATTCGGGCACCAGGCGCACGGTGAGGCCAACGGTTGCCGCGGAACTCTTGACCGTGGCCTGAAGGGAAGACGTAGAGGCGCCGACGATCCCGATCGTCTGGACCTTCGTCTTGCCACCGCGCAGTACGGGGATGATGATCGCGGCGGCGACCAGAATCAAGACGAACAACGTCG
>JAJZSX010000195.1 GCA_021849435.1 Actinomycetes bacterium
ACGACGAGAGCGATCCACGTGATGACGCCGATCCAGAGTGTGGGCTCTAGTGCGCCGGAGCGACGTGCCCATTCGACGAGCTCTGATGAGGGCTCGGCGCAGTGAGGCGCCATTGTCACGGCGGATGGAAACGGTACCGAGTGACCGACGTGCAGTATCGCGGAGATGATCGCGGCGATGATCGGGTAGAGAGGCGAGGTGAGAACGGAGTCGACGTAGACATGGGGCGAGGAGAGCGTGGTTGGGTAGGCGCAGCTGACGTTGCCGTGCGCGAGTAGCCAGGTCGTGTACATCGAGAGATTGGCGTCGCCCAACGTCGGACCGTTGACCGCCCAGGTGATGAGAGGTACCGCTACGAGCACTACAAGGAGAAGGCAGGCGCTCGTTGTGCGCGACAGCGGTCGTGCGAGCCAAGTGCCCAGTTGATCACGTCCCGCCGAGTGGTGTAACTCCGATGGAGCACTTCTCGATGCGTGACCATCTTGTCATTTGACCTTGGTGAGGGCAACCTTCGCCGGAGGTAGTGCGTCACTCTTCAACTGATCCATGGACTCGTGGGAAAGGTAACGACGCTCTGAGACGCTCCATTCGTCGTGCTGTTCGACACAGACCGCGGTGATGAGACGCAACGCCGCGGCGTCGTTGGGGAAGATCCCGACCACGTTGGTGCGTCGCTTGATCTCGGCGTTGAGGCGTTCGAGCGAGTTGGTCGACCAGATCTTCTGCCAGTGGTTCGTCGGGAAGTGGCGAAAGGCCGTGATGTCTTCGGCGGCGTCCTCGAGCATCTCGGTGACCAGTGGGAACTTGCGCTTCATGGTGGCCGCCACTTCTTTCACCTGTCGTTCGACGTGCTCGGCGTCGGGCTGGGCGAAGATCGTCCTCACCATGGCGGCAACCATCGATTGCTGGGTCCGTGGCACCTTCACGAGCACGTTGCGCATGAAGTGCACCCGACAGCGCTGCCAGGAGGCCCCGGGAAAGACCTTCGCGATCGCTGCCTTGAGGCCCAGATGCGAATCGCTGATCACGAGCTGGACGCCATGCAGTCCGCGTTCGCGCAGGCTCTGCAGGAACTCGGTCCAAAAGGCCGCGTCCTCCGAGTCGCCAATGGACACGCCCAGCACCTCGCGACTGGCGTCCTCGGCCACACCGGTGGCGACCACGACGGCCCGGCTGACGACCCGTCCGCCCACGCGGGCCTTGACGTAGGTGGCGTCACAGAGCAGGTAGGGAAAGGCCAGGTGAGAGAGACTGCGAGTGCGAAAGGCGTTCATTTCCTCGTCGAGCTGCGCGCAAATTCGCGAGACCTCGGACTTGGAGATCCCCGCGCCCACGCCGAGTGCCATCACGAGGTCGTCGACCTTGCGCGTCGAGACCCCGTGCACGTAAGCCTCCATCACCACGGCGTAGAGGGCCTGGTCGATGCGTCGGCGCCGCTCGAGCACGCTCGGAAAGAACGAGCCCTTGCGCAGCTTGGGAATCTTCAGTTCCACGTCGCCAGCCTTGGTCGAGACCAGGCGCGGCCGAGATCCGTTTCGTTGGGTGGTGCGAGCCAGAGAACGCTCGTGGCGTTCGGCCTGGACGACCTCGGTCGCCTCGGCGTCGATCAACGCCTGATAGAGGAAGCTGACCATCTGGCGAACGAGGTCGCCGCTCTCGTCGCTTTGAAGTGCGCCGAGCACCTCGGACAGGTCAAAATCATGGTGGGTCATCGGAGTATTCCTTTCGTGCCTTGCTATGGACACATCAAGAAATACTCCGGTGGCCCGTCTTCACGACGGACCGCGGAAATTACACCACTCGGCGGGACGTCAACCACGGTTGGGTTCGCTGAGTCCTTGCACATAACAATTCTCGACGACCCGTGCAAGAAAACTCGGCTTTCAGAGCCGAATTATTCAACAGTCTCCTAGAGCCGGGCGAGGATCAGAGAATCAGAGAAATCAGAGATAGGGCTGCGAGGAGTTGGCCACCGCGCACAGGCGCGTCAGCGAGGACACCAGATCGCGGATCGGCACCCGTTGGGCTTCGCCGATCGTGGTCATGAGTGGGTTCCAACTGCCGTCGGCGGAGGTCGCCGCCGCCGCTTCGGGGGTCGCGGCGAGGAGGGTGGCCATCGCTCGAGCGGCCAATGCGCTCCTCGTGGCGGCGGAGAGACCCGGCCGTTCACTCTTGGCGTAGAGGACGAGCGCGGCGTCGACCTTCACGCACGCCGCGCGAGCGTGGGAGACGGCTCCTCCGGTGCCGCAGGCCGAGAGTGCGAGCCCGGCGCCAGCGAGTGCGGCGAGGGCCCGTCCGGCCCTTACAGCTTGTGTTCTCTTTCCTCCTGTAGAGCACCTGGTTGATGAGTGCCGTGTTACACGGGGTATGTACCGCGGGAAGTGAATTCGCGTTGCTTCGGCGACACGAATTCTGCACCGTGAAGCACACGCGAAGAGCCGTTCGTCACCCGTACAAGCCTCGAACGAGGTAGGGCTCTGGGACGGAACCGGGTAGTGCCAGGGAATCCTGGTCATCCGGACGGTGAGCAAGTGCCGAGCTCGTTCAGTCGGCCAAGGCAAACCGGTGTGTTCGACGTAGGACACACGCTGTTAGCCGAGCCACGAGTCGGCGGCCTGCAACAAGAAGTCGCTCACGCTGCGCCCGTGTTCGAAGACGTCACAGAGCGGGTCCTCGCCCTTGGCCACCTGGCTGAGAGAGATCGCTCGCCGGGCCACGATGGCGATGCGTCGCTCACTGGCCTCGGTCGGCGAGGCGAAAGTGTCGGTCGCTGTCACCTCGAGGGGCATCTGCATGCCGCCAATCGGCGCCAGATCGATCGCGAGGCGGAGGAGATCGGGTCCGTGGGGCAGCGGCGGCAGGCTCCAGGTCAGCACCAGGGGGAAGTGGAACTCGTCGGGCGGGTCGACATCATCGGGCAGGCCCATGACGGCGTCTTCGAAAGCTAGGAGGGTGCGCGGGTCGACGTCGAGTTCGATGTGCAGGTCGATGGGACCGCCGCAGCCGTCCTCGGGGTGCAGGTCGACCTCCCAGGCCTGGCGCAGTGAATAGGTCTCCACGAAGTGGCGTTCGTCATGGACGTGGAATCCGTGAGATACGGCGTGATCCTTCAAATCGGCGATGAAGCCGGCGACGTCAATGGCTGCCACAAACTTCAGGTTAGTGCGCGGGTGCTCCGTGTTCGATGCGTTAGGGACGCGCCACGCTCAGGTGATAGGCCAGGTCGGCGGAGCTGGTGCCGACGTCGATGCGGTACGTTCCCGGCACCGTGACGAAGTGGCCGGATCGAAAGACCGTAAACGCGTTGGGCGCGAGGCTGAGAACCACGCGGCGGGTCTGGCCCGGGGCCAGTGTCACGCGCGCGAAGGCCCGCAACTGCTCGGGCGGTTCGCCCAGTGAAGCGGGGTAGTGGACGTAGGCCTGGACGACCTCGACGCCACTGCGCTGGCCCGTGTTGGTCACGGGGACGACGACGTGCTGTGTCGCGGTGCCGGCTACGCGCGGCGCGCCGAGGTGGAAGGTCGTATACGCGAGCCCGTAGCCAAAGGGGAAGAGGGGGCTCACGCCGCGGGATTGATACCAGCGGTAGCCGAGCGTTGAGAGTGATCCCAGTGACACGGTGCCGTCGATCCCGGGGAAGAGTCGGGCGGTTGCGTCGGGTACCGCGCCCGACGAGGCGGGGAAGGTGAGCGGCAGGCGACCAGAGGGATCGACCGCGCCGGTGAGGATCGGCGTGATCGCGTTGCCGTCGACCTGACCGGGGTACCACGCCTCGAGAACGGCCGCCACCTGGTGCAGCCACGGCATCAGCACTGCTCCCCCGGTGTTGAGGACGACCACGGTTCGCGGATTAACCTTGGCGACTGCGCTGATTAGCGCGTTGGCGTCGCCGCTCAGGTTCAGGCTGACGCGGTCGTAGCCCTCGCTCGTCTGATCACCGACGAAGATGACGGCGACGTGCGCCTTCTTGGCCATCGCGACCGCCGCGTTGATCCTCGGCGTGACGTCCACGATGCCGATGTGGGGTTTGCGGTGATCTCGCACCTGGAACCACTTGGCCGAGAAGGTGTAGTAGTGGCCACGGGTTAAAGAGACCGCGGTCGATGACTGCGACGGGGCGTGAAGACCCCGGTCGGCGATGAGGACGTGGCCGTTGACATAGATCCACGTGTCGCCTACGCCCTGGAGGGCGAACTCGTAGACGCCGCTCTTGTGCGCGCGCACCCTGATGCTCCACGTCGTCCACCCCTCACTCGTGCCGGGTGTGGTCGCGGTCGCGATCGCGGGCGTGACGTTCGGACTCCGCTCCACCGAGATGTCGCCCTTGCCCGGTTCGCCGCCGCGCTTTATCGGCCGGGCGAGGTGCAGCGGCGTGCCCTTGATCACATCGACGTCGCTCAGCTGATCGAGCTCGAAACTCGCGAGTCCGCCTGGCGAATACAGGATCTTCGTGTGCGGGAGGCTCTGTCGCAGCGCCGCGAGGGGCGTGACGACGTAGGAGGAGCGCACTTCGGCACTGCCGAGACCGTTAACCACGGGATCGAGAGCGGCGCTGGTTCCCAGCACCGCGATTGAGGCGGGGCGCGTTCCCAGAGGCAGCACTCCGTTGTTCTTCAGCAGCACCACACCCGCCTGGGCGGCGCGCGTAGCCACGGCGACGTGGGCGGGCGAGGTGGCGATCGCGCCGAGGTTGATCTGGGGTTGGCGAGCGATTATGCCGAAGGCGAACATCTTGGTGAGCACTCGGCGCACCGCGTCATTGAGGATGGAGAGGGGGATCGCCCCGCGCCGCACCATGTCGACGAGCCCGGCTTGTGAGGCTGGCTTGACCAGGGTCATGCCGGCGCGGTAGGCCGCGGGGAAGTTGGTGATGGCTCGTAGGTCCGAGCGGACGAAACCGTTGAATCCCCAAGAGTGCAGGGTTGAGTAGAGCGTTGGATCAGAACACGTATTCACCCCATTGAGCGACCCGTAGGAACACATGAAGGACGCGACGTGGCCCTGGATCACCGCGGCGCGAAAGGGCGCGTCGTAGAGCTCGGCGAGGACGCGAGCGCTCGCGCTCTGATTCAGCCTCGCGCGCGCGGTTTCTTGGGTGTAGGCGGTGAGGTGCTTCGCGTCGGCCATGAGACCAGCGGATTGGATGCCGCGGATCGCCGACACGCCCATGACACTCGTGAGGAAGGGGTCCTCGCCGTAGGACTCAAAGATCCGACCGCTCGTGGGAACGCGCGCGACGTTAGCGGCCGAGGC
>JAJZSX010000196.1 GCA_021849435.1 Actinomycetes bacterium
TGGTCACCCATGACCGCAGCGAACTTGATTTCCCTGTCCGGCCGCGAGCTCACAATCGACATCCGTACACCAACCCGGGACCTAGGAAACGTTGGGCGACTCCTGGGAAGTCGACCTTCGATCCACTTCCCCATCCGATGTCGCTACCAGGCGCCTGGTGGGCAACGGACACGAACTCGAATCAGGGCGAGAACGTTGCATAATCGAGCGATGACCATCATCATTGCTGACGGCCAGATCCGTTCACGCTTGAACGTGAAGGACGCGGTTCGGTGGATGGGTGAGGCGATTGACGACCATCATCGTGGCAGTCTGGTCGCACCGCCGCGCACCCACGCTGAATTCGATGGTGGGCGGATCGTGTACACCGCGGGACGGCTCCGCGGATCGTGGTTCGGCTATCGCTCGTACGACACGTTCCCGGCCGAGCCAGGCGAACAGGTCGTCGTCGTGCACGACGAGGCCACCGGCACCGTCCGGGCGATCGCCGTGGGCAACGAGCTCGGCCCACGCCGCACCGGCGCCATCGGAGCCGTGGCCGCTGATGCGTTGGCCTCGCCCACGGCTGAGGTGGCGGCGTTCATCGGCACCGGAACCCAGGCGGCCACCCAGCTGTGGGCGCTCGCCACCGTACGGAACCTGCGCGAAATCCGGGTCTTCTCCCGAGACCAGTCGCGACGCGACGCCTTCGTGGCGTTCGCCACGTCACAGACCAACGCTCGCTGCCACGGCGTGTCATCCGCTCGAGACGCCGTCCATGGCGCAGACATCGTGATTCTCGCCACCAACAGCCCCACGCCGGTGATCGAAGCCGACTGGCTCGAATCGCGGGTCCACGTCACCACGCTCGGTCCGAAACAACGTGGTCGAGTCGAGTTCCCGCCGGACCTCCTCGAGGTGGCCGACGTGATCGCCACCGACTCGCTCGCCCAGATCGACGCCTACGATCCACCCAACGTCCTCGTCGGCACACCCCATCGGGACCGACTCGTCTCCCTCGGCGCAGTACGCGCCGGTGAGGTCGCAGTACCCGAAGCGCCGAGACGCTCGCTCTTTTTGTCGGTGGGACTGGCGGGCACCGAGGTCTACCTCCTCAGTCGGCTCATCGCGTCGACCGGGACCTAGGCAACGGACCCGACGCGCTCGCCACCCCCGTTGACGCCACCGTCAGCACCGTCGCGGCACCGGCCTCGTCGGAACGCGGACACCGGGGCCCCATCGCCATCGACTGCGCACAGGAAAACCCTCGTTCGCGGTCGCGCAATGACCGAAGTTGGCTCTCGGGCATCGATCGGGACGAAGGCGGCGTGCGTTGGCGGTGTCGTCAGCGCTGGCGGTACGGAACCTTCCTGATCGTCGTCGATCATTGCTCATCCACATCCGTCGCGCCCTTCGATCCCAACAAGAGCTCGCCTGGCCCGATCCTCGTCGCCGCGGCGTTGGCGGTGCGGCGCTTTCACGGGTCCCCACGAATGAGACTCGTAGCGGGCACGGTCGAAGGCGCACGAGTAACGTCCATCTCGTGGGGGCGCGGCAGTCGAGTGACCTGTTCGTGGGTCGTGTGGCGGAGATGCGCGTGCTCGAAACACTCGCCTCGACGATTGCGGGTGAAGGTCCCGCCGGGGCCGTGATCATTGGAACGCCAGGACTCGGGAAGACCCGTCTGCTCGCCGAGGCCGCTCGTACGGTCGAGTGGCCGTTCGTACAGTTGCACGGCTACCAGACCACGCACGACGTAGCCCTCGGTTCGGCGAGCGTTTTGTTTCGTGAGTTGACCACGGTGGGCAAGGTCGGTGCGCAACTCGAGGCGCTGCTCGTTGGTGAGTCCGCGAAGTCCGTGGCTTCGGAGTCTGTGCGCCTGTTCGAGATTGCGTTCCGTTGTCTGTCTCGGCGCGGCCCCTTCGGGCTCATCGCTGACGACGCACAGTGGATAGATCCTCAAACGCTCGCACTACTGCACTACTTGGTCGTGGCGGCCGCCAACACCGGTACGCCCCTGTTCGTTGCGTGCGCCGGTCGTCCAACACCAGAGGTCATCTCGTTCGTCACACAATTCGCCGAAGCGTTCCCGACCGGACGCGTCGCACGGATCGACCTCGGTCCACTCGACGACAATGACGCGCTCGACCTGTTGTATGGACTCGAGCCTGGCCTCACCGACAACAGAGCCATCGAACTGTGCCGCCAAGCGTCGGGCTCACCGTTTTGGATCGGCGCACTGGCGGCCGACCTCGAATCGACTGGCGACACGCGACACTCGCTTCACGCCCTCATTCATCGGCGCCGTGCGAACCTTGACGCGGACTCGGCAGCGTTGTTCACCCTCCTCGTGGTGGCCGCCCGCCCACTCAACGTGAACGGGGCTGGTGAACTGTTGGGATGGTCGGACGTTCGAGTGGGACGAGCGGCACTGGACCTCAGTAACCGGGCGCTGGTGGTGCAAGAAGGTACCGTCATCTCGATTGCGCACGATCTCATCGGTGAGATCGCCGCACTGGACCTCGACGACGACGAACGACTGCGCTGTCACAGGCGGCTCGCGCAGTGGCTCGAGGTCTCAGCCGGAGAGGATGTCAGTGTCATGGCCCGGGCCCTGGTGCACCGGGTCGCCGCCGGTCTCGACGGCTACAACCTGGCACTTCGTATCGCCCGCTCCCCTGTTCGACGACTCGTAGGAGCTGAGGTTTTGGCCACGCTCGGACAGATCGCCGACTCTCCCAGCGGCACCGATCACCGCGACCTTCAAACGGCGGTAGCCACCTTGGCTCTTGAAGTCGGCGACTGGTCGATGGCGCTGGCGCGGTGGTCGGTGCTCGCCGATCGTGCAGGGACTGGACCGGAGGGAGCGACCGCCGCAGTCGCAGCGGCGACCGCAGCGCTCAAACTCGGGCGGTCTTTTGACGTACACGCATTCGCGCTCGACACGCGCGCACGAGCATGCGCCGACCCGGTGCTGACAATCGAGGCTGACTGCGTTGAAGCGCAGTCCTTCCTCTGGCTTGAGGGCCGTGCCAAGGAGGCCCAAGAGCTCGTCGACCGCGCGATGGCGACGTCGACGATGCTGGTCGAACGGGTCGGTGGGGTCGGCGACCTCGACGATCGCCAAACCGGCGCGTACGTGAGGGCAGTGCGCGCCAACCTCGATGCCGCCATCCGTCGGGCCGATGCCGACACGGTCCACAAGTGTGCGACAGCCATCCAGGAGTCGGCACGTGACCCCACTGAGGTACTCGCCGCCGCCTCTGACAGCATCTTCTCGATGCTGCAGCTCGAAGGGCTCCCGCTGTCCGCCGAGCCGAGGGCGAAACGAGCGCTGGAGGAGTCGCGCCGGTTGGCTCTGCCGAGCCTCGAAGTGGAGGCGGCCCATTGGGTGGGTTGGATCACGTACCACCTCGGTCACCTCGATGAGGCCTCCGCTCTGATGCACGAATCGGTCACGTTGGCCGAACGGCTAGGCGCCCCTCGCCGGTTCACCGTGCCACAACTCCGGGCCGTCCTACACGCCGTCGAGGCGAGTCGCAGCGACTGGCGAACGAACACGAGGGCGATTGAGGATCTGTTCGTGTCGGAACCCGACCCCCACTTCCGAATAGTGATCCGGGCCATTCACCTAGGGCTGGTCGGGAGGTTCTCGACAGCCGAGACCAGCGCGCTACCGGCATTGATCGACGCGATGGACGAGGATGCGCGCGTCGCCGCCTGTGAGCGCTGCCACTGGGAATCGGTCCTCGAGCGAGCCGCGGCGTTCGCCCGCGTCGGCTCGACGGAGGCCGCCGAAGACGCACTGAAAGACTGGCGCCTCGCGCACCCCCGCCCACGTCCAGGTGGACCGACCATTCGCCACGCCTACGCTAAGGCACTGCTCACCGCTAGAGGGGACCCCGAAGCGAGCGTTGCGATGTTCGCCCGAGCGGCCCACGACGCCGACGAGGTCGGCTATCGACTACTGCGGCTCTGGATCGATCTCGACGCGGCCTCGACCGTGGCCCAGATCGACCGCACGCAGGGAGTCCATCTCTTCGAGAAGGCCATGCTCCGCGCGCAGGAGTTGGGCGCACGAAGCGAATCGGAGTTCGCCATGGCGCGGCTCCGCGGACTCGGGGTCCACAACTGGCGACGGGGCCCGACCGTGGCGGCGGCCCTCAGCGAACGCGAGCAACAGATCGCCGAAGCGGTGGCGTCGGGCGCGACCAACCTCGAAATCGCCAACGCCATGTTCCTATCGCGTAAGACCGTCGAGCGCCATGTCTCGCACATCCTCGCCAAGCTCGGCGCCCGTAATCGTGCCCAACTCGCCACGATGCTGGTGCGCAAGAATGAGGGAGTTGCCCGATGATACCGGCGGGCGTGGTCCCTAGCGTCGACTCCCGATGGGGCTACTGATTCCGCTCGTACCGAGTGATCGCGCAACCGTGCAGGTTCGTTCGACGCCAATCACGTCGAGTGCCCGCCACTGGGCGATAAGGGATCCGTTCGGCACAAACGACGACCCACCGGCAGTCATCCACGAAGACCGGTCATCGCACGGCTCGAACAAGACCCCCACTCAGGGCCAGCAGCGGTCTCAAGGATTGGCGAAACCGGTAGCCCATCGATCCGGTGGCGACAACAGTCACCGCGAGAGAAGGAGAAGCACACCCATGAAGAGATCCATTGCGTTACTCACCGCCGTCCCCGTCCTCGCCCTCGCCAGCTTCTTTGTCGTCGGTTCGAGCACCGCCTCAGCTGCACCAAGTCCGACGCCGAACGGGCTCACTGGCGCAATGAACATGATCAACGCTAACGCAGCGTTCGGAATGACGAACGCGATGAGCGTCAACATCAAAGGCAATGGCAACACGGGTATGTATTGCGCGGTGTTTGTCACCAACGGTTGGACCTCGCCATCGGAGTGTCGGTAAAGGTTGGCAATTCGGATCACCGAACGTGAGGACCCAGATTTTCTGGGTCCTCACGTTCGTACAAGAGACGTCTGGTCACGCCGACGGAAGTTGGCCTTGCGGTTCTGGCGGGTTCTGATCCGAGGTCTCGCCGCCGAACGGATCGCGGCCGTGACGGGTATCCGAGGATGACGTGCTGGGGCTACCGACTTGCCTCGTAGAGCACACAAGTTGCCTGTGCACGTCGATCCTACGAGGTTGTCGCCGGCCATTCGGCCCGACGGGCATCGAAGTCCTCTGCTTCACCGTCGGTGACCGGTAGGTGACGATCGTCGTCGAGCAGGTTCAGATCCACCTGACGTTCCGCACTT
>JAJZSX010000197.1 GCA_021849435.1 Actinomycetes bacterium
AGGAGGTCAACGAGGTGCGCCCGATCGGCCTCGTCGAGCTGCAGGGCGCGGGCGATGCCCTCGAGCACGTCACTCGACGCGCCGGTGGCGCTGCCACGCTCGAGGCGCGTGTAGTACTCGACGCTGATGCCCGCGAGCAGCGCGACCTCTTCGCGGCGAAGGCCCGCGACGCGGCGCCGGGCACCGTAGGCGGGCAGCCCGGCCCGCTCCGGGGTGATTCGGGCTCGCCGCGAGACGAGGAACTCGCGGATGTCGTTCGTGGCCTCCACTCCGCCACCATAGGGGTAGTACCCGCGCGAAGACAGGCCCCGCCGGTACCCCTCTTGACAAGGTCTTCCTACCGGCCGCCAGAACTGGTTGAGTGGGTGCATGCGAGCCGCCATCTATCACGGACCCCACGCCATCACCGTCGGCGAACGACCCGACCCAACCATCCAGCTACCGACCGACGCCGTGGTGCGCGTGGTGCTCGCCTGCGTCTGTGGTTCGGACCTCTGGTACTACCGCGGCGAGTCGCCCCACGAGCTCGGCCCGATCGGCCACGAGTTCATCGGCGTCGTCGAGGACCTCGGAGCCGACGTTCGCGGCCTCGCGCGCGGCGACCTCGTCATCGCGCCCTTCGTCTTCAGCGACGGCACCTGCGCGCACTGCCGGGCCGGCTGGATGCCGAGCTGCGTCGCGGGCGGGGCCTTCGGTAACCACGGCGTCGATGGGGGCCAGGGCGAGGCCGTGCGGGTGCCCTTCGCCGAGGCGACGCTCGTCCCCGTGCCGGGCACGGGCCACGAAGACGGGACCCTGCGGTCGCTGCTCACACTCACCGACGTCGCCTGCACCGGTCACCACGCGGCGATCAGTGCCAACGTCCAGCCGGGCCACACCGTCGCGGTCGTCGGCGACGGCGCGGTCGGCCTCTCGGCGGTGCTCGCCGCCGCCCGGCTCGGCGCGCAGCGCGTCATCGCCCTGAGCCGCAATCCCGCCCGCCAGGCGCTCGCGCGCGCCTTCGGTGCGACCGACGTGGTCGCCGAGCGCGGGGAGGAGGCGATCGCGCGCGTGCTCGAACTGACGGGTGGGGTCGGTGTGGACGCCGCGATGGAGTGCGTCGGCACCGGCCAGTCGATGACGACGGCCTTTTCCATCGCGCGGCCCGGGTCGGTCGTCGGGGCGGTCGGTGCTCCGCACGGTGTGCACGTCCCGATCGAGCGGGTGATCTTCGCCAACGTCGGACTGCGCGGCGGCGTCGCGCCGGCGCGGCGCTACATCCCCGAGCTGCTGGGCGACGTGCTCGAGGGTCGGATCAACCCCGGGCAGGTCCTCGACTTCGAGACCGACCTTTCCGGCGTGGGAAGCGCCTATGAGGCCATGGACCAGCGCCGCGCCGTCAAGTCGCTGATCCGCGTCGGGTCGGTGTGAGGCCCCTCGCACCCGACACCGGCGGACGCACTCGCGAACGGCGAGCAGTTCTAACTAGGAGGAAGATGATAATGAAGCACCACCACCTCGGACCCCTCGACGTCGGCCGGATCGGCCTGGGCACGATGGGCATGTCGACGGCCTACACGGGCGCGCGCAGTGACGACGCCGAGTCGATGCGCACCATCCAACGGGCCCTCGATCTCGGCGTCACGCTCATCGACACGGCCGAGATCTACGGCCCGTACGTCAACGAGGAGCTCGTCGGACGAGCCATCGCCGGCCGGCGCGACGAGGTCGTCCTCGCGACCAAGTTCGGGCTCGTGTCGCACGGCGGCGACGGTCCGTGGCATCTCGACAGCAGCCCGGCGAACGTCCGTGTCGCGCTCGAGGGATCGCTGCGGCGTCTCGGGACAGATCACGTGGACCTCTATTACCAGCACCGGGTCGATCCCGTCACCCCGATCGAGGAGACGGTCGGCGCGCTGAGCGAGCTCGTGGCCGAGGGCAAGGTGCGACACATCGGTCTCTCCGAGGCCGGGGCCAACACGATTCGCCGCGCGCACGCCGTGCACCCGATCACCGCGCTGCAGTCGGAGTACTCACTGTGGACCCGCGACCCCGAGGCGCGGGTGCTCGCCACGCTGCGCGAACTCGGCATCGGACTCGTCGCCTACTCGCCGCTCGGGCGGGGATTCCTCACCGGTGCGATCACGTCGGTCGATGATTTCGCCGAGGACGACTCGCGCAAGAGCAACCCCCGCTTCATGGGTGAGAACTTCCAGCACAACCTCCGCGCGGTCGCCGAGGTCACGGCCATCGCGGCCGAGGTCGGCGCCACGCCAGCGCAGGTCGCGCTCGCGTGGGTGCTCGCCCAGGGCGAGGACGTCGTGCCCATCCCCGGCACCAAGCGCGTCGCGCGACTGGAGGAGAACCTGGACGCCGACGCCGTGCAGCTCTCGGCTGAGCAACTGCGCCGGCTCACTGGCGTGACGCCGCCTGCGGGCGAGCACCACAACGCCGCGCAGATGTCGATGATCGAACGCTGAGCGGGCCTGAGATCGCACCGCTGAAGGATTGGCGCACTGCAGCGACAGCCGCAACGCCGGCGTCCCGTTCAGGGACGATGGAACGCCGCGTGACGAAGTCGCTGTGGCGACCGTGCGCGCACAACGATCGGTGACGATTCGCGGGCGAAACTCGGCTCTCCGATCCCGATCGGTGACGCCGGCCTGCGCAGGTGGGAGACGAGCGCGTCAAGCGGGTGGCCGGCCACGAAGGCGGTCGAACGCCCGACTGCGACACGTGACCCGGTTGGCTCCCACGCTGGTGAGGTCACGACGGGTCCGGCGATCTGGCAGAGTCGGTAGCAGCGAATCGAGAGGAAACGGCATGGTGAGCACGATTGGACACTGGATGAACGGCGCGGCAACCGCGGGCCGCTCGACGAAGACGCAGCCCGTCTACAACCCCGCCACGGGCGACGTGCAGGCGTCGCTGCTGCTCGCGACGCCCGAAGACGTCGATGACGTCGTCGCGTCGGCCAAGCGCGCCTTTGTCGACTGGTCGCAGTCGTCGCTCAGCGTTCGCAGCAAGATCCTGTTCGCTTTCCGCGAACTCGTGAATCGGCGGGCGCCGGACTTGGCGGCGCTCATCACCGACGAGCATGGCAAGATCCTCTCGGACGCGTTGGGCGAGGTGCAGCGGGGCCTAGAAGTCGTGGAGTTCGCCTGCGGGATCCCCCAACTGCTGAAGGGGGAGTACTCCGACCAGGTGTCAGGCGGCGTCGACTTGTTCTCGTATCGCCAGCCCCTTGGTGTGGTCGCCGGCATCACCCCCTTCAACTTCCCGGCCATGGTGCCCATGTGGATGTTCCCGATCGCGATCGCGTGCGGCAACGCCTTCGTACTCAAGCCATCTGAGCGAGACCCCAGTGCGTCGATGCTCATGGCCGAACTGTGGCGTGAGGCCGGCCTGCCCAACGGGGTGTTCAGCGTGATCCAGGGTGACGCGGACACCGTGAACGCCCTGCTCGACCACCCTGACGTCCAGGCGATCTCCTTCGTCGGCTCCACGCCGATCGCGCGCCACATCCACGCGCGCGCTTCCGCTAGCGGCAAGCGCGTGCAGGCCCTCGGCGGCGCGAAGAATCACTCGATCATCCTGCCCGACGCCGATCTCGACTTCGCCGCGCAACACCTCGTCGCCGCCGCCTACGGTTCGGCCGGCGAGCGCTGCATGGCCATCTCGGCCGCAGTCACCGTCGGTGCCATCGCCGACCCGCTCCTCGCCCGCGTGGCCGAGCTCGCCAGCGAGATCAAAGTCGGACCCGGCCGCGACGCTACGAGCGAGATGGGCCCCGTGATCACGCGCGCGTCCAAGGACCGGATCGTCGGGCTCATCGGCTCCTCGTCCGATCAAGGCGCGGTGATCACGCTCGACGGCCGCGACCTCACGGTCGCCGGCCACGAGGACGGCTTCTTCGTCGGACCGACGCTCATCGACCGGGTGACGACTGACATGGACGTCTATCGCGAGGAGATCTTCGGGCCGGTGCTGTCGACGGTCCGTACGGACTCGGTCGACGAGGCGATCGCGCTGATCAACGCGAACCCCTACGGCAACGGCACCGCGATCTTCACCTCGAGCGGCGACGCCGCCCGCCGGTTCCACCGCGAGGTCCAGGTCGGGATGATCGGCATCAACGTGCCGATCCCGGTCCCGATGGCGTTCTACTCCTTCGGCGGCTGGAAGAACTCGCTCTTTGGCGACCGGCACATCCACGGACCCGAGGGCGTGTCGTTCTACACCCGCGCCAAGGTCGTCACGTCCCGCTGGCCCGAGCACCGCGAGGAGCACGGCGCGTCCTTCTCCTTCCCGACCGCCAAGTAACCCCCGACCCGCGCCGGTCCGACGAGCCACGTCGGGGCCCGTGCGTCGTGGGCGCGAGCCTGCTCGACGAGGCGCAACCCGCGCCGACTGGCCGCGCGCCTTCGATAGCGGGTCTCGGGTCGCCGAGCGAAGGGTGTGCCGGGGCCAGGCGGAGGTTCCCGAGCTCGATCAGGTGGCAGCGATACCGAGCTGGCGCGAGATCTCACTCGCCGTGCGAAGGCACGCCAGACTGTCCGCGTGGGTATGCAGGGGCGACTCGAGGAGACCTCGGCCCACGTAATCGGCGAACGCTGTGACCTGGTACGCGAGTCCGGCGTGGCCACGGATGCCCGACTCGTCGAACCAGTAGTCCATGGGCGCGTTGAAGCCCTTGCGGGCGAGCCCGACGGACGACGGCACGAAGAATGGCAGGCCGAACTCGATGACGCCCGTCTCGCCGGCGATCGACGCGTGTTGGGGAACATCGACGACCCCCGAGACCGTGATCGTCGCGCGCGCGCCGCCGCCGTAGATCAGGTGGGTCGTGCTCTCGGCGTCCATCCCGTTCTCGAGCATGATGCCGTGGGCGTTGACGCCCGCGGGCTCGCCGAACACCATCTGGCAGAGCGCGATGGGATAGATGCCCATGTCCCAGAGCGGACTGCCGTCGCCCGGAAGCCACATGCGTGCCAGTAGGCGATTGTCCTGGCAGAAGTCGGCGAGTACGAGACGCGGCTCGCCGATCGCCCCGGCCTCGAGGAGCTGGCGCACGACGTCGAACTGAGGGAGGTAGCGCGACCACATCGCCTCCATCGCGAGGATCCCGCGCTCGCGCGCGTGCGCGAAGACGTCCTCGGCCTCAGTGATCACGTGCGTGAGCGGTTTCTCGACGAGCACGTGCTTGCCGGCGTCGATCGCGAGCATCGCCGCGTCGTGGTGGCCGGAGGGCAGGTTCGCGATGTAG
>JAJZSX010000198.1:0-2883 GCA_021849435.1 Actinomycetes bacterium
GAGGTGTAAGTGCTTGACCAAGAGCGACGCGACGACCATGCGCACCCTGTTGGGCATGCACCACTCGACGAGAAGCTGGCGTTTCCCGGCGTCGACGAGCAGAAGGCCGGTCTCGAAGCGCCCTGCTTTGAAAGTGCAACGCTGCGGCCTCGCCGGGATCCACCTGCAGCCGGCCCTACGCCGCGAGGAGGCCGTCGCGCGCCGAGTCGGGACGCGGGAAGAGAACGTCACGGTTGAACTCGCCAGAAGGGCTCGGAAACGAAGGCTTCCTCGCCCACGAGGTGGAGGGGCTGTCGGGGATGCAGGACACCGAAGTGCAGGTAGGCACTCAGTCGGCTCGTCGCGTCGCGGGCCGGGACCGTTGCGCGGCCCCGCGGTCCCTGGCGCCCTGCGCGCAGTTCCCCAGACGCGCGTACGCGGCCGAATCGCCAGCGCCCGCTGTCACTGACCCGTCGTCGAGGTCGCCGAAGTGCCGAGGACGCCGGGTCCCCCCAAGTCGTGCCAACAAAGCGGACGACTCGCCCGACGCCAGGCGCCAGCCTACGGCAACCCCGCGCCGAGGTGGGGCACTGCCTCGCACGACCACGCCCGGCGAAACGGCGTGGCGGCCCAGTAGGGATCTCCATTCGCAGCGCTCACCACACCCGCCTCGACGGCGTAGGGCGAGTCGAGAAAGTGTGCTGCGACGCCGCGCGCGGACAGTGCCGCGGCGACCCGACGGTCGCGCTCTCGGGTGTAAGGGCCGACGTCCGCGCTGGTCAACGCAGCGCGTGCCGACTTCGAGCGCGAGACCGACGAGGACTTTGGCGGGGTCGCCCACTCGCACGCACAACGCACCGCCCATCGCCCGATCGAGCGCCCAGCGTCGCGGCGAGATAGGCGCGCCGCGTGGCACCGGCCGGGGCGAGCAGCGCTTCGTCGGTCACGAAGACGCCGACCAGCTCACCGACAACGGCCACGACCTCCAGGGTCGGTTAGGCCACGAGGCGCAGATCGCAACGAAACCAGTACAGCGAGACCGTGCTCACGGGGTCTTGGGACCCAGCGGCGCCGTGGAACGCGCCGCGCGAAGCCGCCGACCAAGGTGGACCTCGAGGGCCTGGTGGACCAGGGAGGAGACCTCGCCCGAGGCGGCCGGCGCGGAACGTAAGACCGCGGCCAGGTCGCCGCCGACGATACGTCGCATCAGAGACAGCGCTTCGGGTGAGAGCGGGCTGCCACTGCGACACAGCGCGCACAGTGCCCCGCCGATCGCGGCGTCGAAGGCCACGAGAGGTCCCTCGCGCCCGCAATTGGCGCACGCGTCGAGCACGGGCGCCGACCCGTCGTAGTCGAGGAGGCGCAGCCCGAATGAGGCGGGCACCAGCGTCGGGTCGTACTCGGGGTTGTCTAGCGTGGCGAGTACGCGCACCAGTACTTCGAAGAAGGCGTCGTCGACAACGTCGTCGACGGGGATCGCGTCGACCATCTCCACGACGGCGAAGCCGGCCGTGATGCGTTCGTAGCTCGAGCGCAGCGTCGCGAAGCGTTCGAGGTGGCTCACGTGGCGTGCGACGTAGAAGTCGCCGCGGGATCGCACGAGGCTGACGCGCACGTAGCCCAGGACCTCGAGAGTGCCGCCCAGGCGGCTGGTCGTCTTGCGCACTCCTTTGGCAATGACGCGGACCTTGCCGTGGGCCCTCGTCCACAGCACCACGACGCGATCCGCCTCACCCGAGCTGTAGGTGCGCAGGACGATCGCGTCGTCGTCGATTTCTCTCACCGCGGGGGGTCGTCCTCGCGCTCGGCGAAGTGCTGACGGCGCGGCGTGATGCCGAGGAAGCGGTTGAGCAGCACACCGGCGTAGACGAGCACCGCGAGCACCACCGGCACGACCAGGGGAGCGACCAGGCTCGAGGCCCCGTCGAGGGCGATTCCCCAGAGCACGAGGTAGAGAACGATTCCAATGACCCAGGCCACACGGGTCGCTCTCACTGGTCCACTCCACCAAAGCGCCGCTCGCGGCTCTGGAACTCTTCGATCGCGCGATAGAGATCCTCGCGGCGAAAGTCGGGCCAGAGCACGTCGGTGAAGACGAGCTCGGAGTAGGCCATCTCCCAGAGCAGGAAGTTCGAAATCCGGTACTCGCCCGACGTGCGCACGACGAGGTCGGGGTCGGGCAGCTCGGGGTGGTAGAGGCGCGAACGGATCGCCTTCTCGTCGACCTTGTTGGCCGAGACGCCATCGGCCACCAGACGCGCGACGGCGTCGACGATCTCGGCCCGTCCGCCGTAGTTGAAGGCGATGTTGAGCGTCATCGCCCGGTTGCGCCGCGTCAGCTCGGCGGCGTCGTCCATGCTTTTGAGGACGCGCTTGGGCACGCGCCAGTCGCGCCGGCCCGAGAAGGTGATGCGCACCCCGTCGTCGTTGAGACCGTCGCGGTGACGCTCGAGGATCCCGCGGTTGAAATTCATGAGATAGCGCACCTCGTCCACCGGACGGCGCCAGTTCTCGGTCGAGAAGGCGTAGACCGTGAGGGCCCTCACCCCGACCGCGAGCGCCCCGTAGGTGGCGTCGAGGAGCGCCTCCTCGCCCGCTCCGTGACCCTCGGTGCGCGGCAGTCCGCGACGCTGGGCCCAGCGGCCGTTTCCGTCCATGACGATGGCCACGTGGTGGGGCACACCGGTCCGTTCGATGCTCGCGGGAACGGGGGTCGGGCGCGGATCCACGGGTAAAACCTAGTGCCTTCGACCGCGACGCCCCGGTCGACGCCCGTAGTGTCAAGGGGTGCGTTCCTACGATCCCGACGTGGACGACCCCTACGTTGAGCCCACCGACGACGGCCCCGCGCGCGTGATCGCCAGCGAAGTCGACGAGGACCACGCGCTCGCCGTACTCGACGCC
>JAJZSX010000198.1:2893-5195 GCA_021849435.1 Actinomycetes bacterium
TCCGATCTCTCGACGCCGTCACCGCCGACCTGCCCGGTGGCGGCGAGGCCCGCGAGGGCCAACGCACCATGACCCGACTGGTCGCGCGCGCTCTCTCGACCAAGCAACCCATCATCATCCAGGCCGGCACCGGCGTCGGCAAGTCACTCGCCTACCTCGTGCCCGCGGCGCTCTCGGGTCAGCGCGTCGTCATCGCCACCGCGACCAAGAACCTCCAGGACCAGCTCGCCACCAAGGATGCTCCGCTGGTCACGGCGCACGCCCCAGGCACGCGACTGGCGGTGTTGAAGGGCAAGAGCAACTACCTCTGTCGCAACCGCGCGGCCCAGGCCGGGCCGGGCCAGCTCTCCTTCGACGACGGCGAGCGCGTACCGCGCGGCGTGGCGAGCCAGATGCGGCGCATCCTGGCCTGGGCCAACGACACCACGACGGGCGAGCGAGACGAGCTGACCTTTGACGTCGACGAGCGCGCCTGGCGCTCGCTCTCGGTGAGTCCCCAGGAGTGCCTCGGCCGCCTCCAATGCCCCCAGGGCCAGTCCTGCTTCGCCGAACTGGCCAAGGACCGCGCGGGCGAGGCCGACATCGTGATCGTCAACACCCACCTCTACGCCGCGCACCTCGCCTCGGGCGCGATGCTCCTGCCCGCCCACGACGTGGTGGTCTTCGACGAAGCCCACGAAGCACCGGACATCTTCGCCTCGCTGCTGGGAACCTCATTGACCTCTGCGCGCCTGCGCGCACTCGCCCTCGCCGCACGGCCCCTGCTCGGCCCCGAGTTCGACGAGGGCCTCAGCGAGCTCGCCGGCGTCGCGGACCGGCTCACGACCTCGCTGGCGATCCAGTACGACGCGCAGCGCCTCACGGGCCTCGACGAAGACGTCGAGCGCGAGCTGGCGCGGGCGAGTGACCTCGTCACCAGGGTGATCGAGGGCCTGCGCGCGCTGAGTGCCACTGACGCCGCCGAAGCGCGCCGGCTGCGCGCGCTGGGTCCGGCCGTTCACTTGGGCAACGACCTCGTGCGCCTGCGCGGCGTGGGTGAGGGCGAACTGATCTATCTCACCCGGCGCGAGCGCGAGGTCGAGATCGAGCTGTCACTCATCGACGTGGGTCCGCGCCTCGCCGAGGATCTCTGGCCCGGCGTCACCGCCGTGCTGACCAGTGCCACGATCCCCGACTCACTCGGCGCGACCCTCGGACTCGACGCGCCCATCGAACACGTCGAGAGCCCCTTCGACTACCGCCAGCACGCCGTGCTCTACGTGCCGCACCTGCCCGCGCGAAACGACCCGGCCTGCGAGGCGGCCATCATCGACGAGCTCGTAGCCCTGATCGGTGCGGCCGGCGGGCGAACCCTCGCGCTCTTCACCAATCGCGCCGTGATGAATCGCGTCGCCGACGCCGTGGCACAGCGCCTGACGACGCCGGTGCTCGTCCAGGGAACGCTGTCACGTCAGCACCTCATCGGCGAGTTCCGCGAGTCGGTGTCGGCGAGCCTCTTTGCGGTGACGAGCTTCTGGCAGGGTGTTGACGTGCCCGGACACTCCTTGAGCCTGGTGACCATCGACCGCCTGCCCTTTCGCGTTCCCGGCGATCCCCTGGCCGAGGCGCGCCGTGAGCGGGCCGCGAACCCCTTCTACGACGTCGACCTGCCGCGCGCGGCGATGCTGCTCGCTCAGGGGGTCGGCCGGCTGATCCGTAGCGCCACCGACCGCGGGGTCGTCGCCGTGCTCGACACGCGCCTGGCCGAGGCGAACTACCGCGGCGCGCTCTTTCAGAAACTGCCACCCATGCGCCGCACGCGCGACCGGTCCTTCGTGGAGGGCTTCCTGGGCGAGTTGGCGCAGGACCATCCGGGTGATCCGGTAGTAGACTAGTATTTCACTAGTTTTTGTAGTCTTCTAGGAGTTCGATGCACGTAGACCTGATCCTCGTCGCGGCGAGCGCGCTGGTCGGCCTGCTGCTCGGCATCACCGGCGTGGGCGCGGGCGCACTGATGACGCCGATGCTGGTGCTGCTCTTTGGCGTCGCGCCGTCAGCTGCCATCTCGGCCGACCTGCTCGCGACCCTCGTGATGCGCCCCGTCGGCGCGGCCGTGCACTGGCGTCGCGGTACGATACGCCGCGACATCGTCGGCCCGCTCTCCCTGGGCGCGCTGCCCGCCGCATTCCTCGGCACGTTCGTCATGCACTTAATGGGAACCTCGCGTACCGCCGAGGTGGATCTCACGCGGGTCCTGGGAGCGGCGCTCGTCCTGGGTGCGGCCGCCATGACCGCGCGACAGCTGCACGTGGTGCCGGTGTGG
>JAJZSX010000199.1 GCA_021849435.1 Actinomycetes bacterium
CGGCTTCCAGTAGAGATGATCAAGATGCACCACGGGGAGACCCGTGCGACGTGAAAGTTCGCTGGCGAAAGTGGTCTTGCCCGCGCCTCCTGATCCAACAATTGCGACGCGCTTCATCTCTTCAATGTTCTCACGTGGGCGAAGGAGGGTGTGGATCCGTCAATCCATCTCGCCTTGCACTATGTATTGGCTGTGGGCCGGTGGCAACGTGAATCCGACCTCGTGGGCCTGATACGACCTTTAAACGCCCGCTCACTGGCGCTTCGAATTTGAGTCCTTGGGGGTAACCATCTCACCGGAGTAAATGATCTCGTCTGGATTAGCCTTGCGTCACAATGGCGCCGCCAAAGACTTCGGTCGACTACCCGGCGAACTTCGCGGAGTTCGCCTCCTGGTTCACGACCGACGCTGACTGCCTTGACTACCTCTCGGAGGGTGGTGGGGGATTGGTAGGAGAGTTTGATGACCACTAGCGTCGGCGCCTAATTTTTCCCGCTCGAACCTTTGACTAGCGGTGTCACTTGAAGGCCACCGCAGTAGATGAAGTGCATCGGCTGAGCGAGGCCGCCCGCGTTGAAGATCGGCCGGGTCGTTAGAACCTCCCGCGAGCCGGGCAATGAGATCTTGATCGAGTCGATGCGCGGGCAGACTGGCCCGTTACCGGTGACGAAGTCGATTGTGAAGGACACAACTTGCGAGCGCGACGTGATCGAGATTCGAGGAAGCGGTGCGGTGGGCTTGGACATTCCTCCGAAGATGCCGAGTCGTTGCTCACTGGCCATCGCGGTTGAGCGGCTCGTGAGTTGGGCGCCGACGATCGGAAAGCCACCCATCGTGCATGTGGCTGACGACGACACCGAAGCTCGCACGAGCATGCCGGCGCTCACCGCAGCTCCGGGAAGTGTCGTCACGCCGAGGAGCCTCACGCGTGCGCTGGGACACGTCGGGACCGACGCTGACGTGTCGCTACGGCTGTTACCTGACTTCTTCGGCGTTGAGGTGTAATGGACGATTCCAACCGCAGTCAGGCACGCCGCGATGAGGAGAGTGAACGCCGTCGTCCAACGCAAGCGGCGTCGTCGGGCCCTCTCGCGAGCTTCCTTGATCAGAAGCTCCGCTGAGTCTGGCATTCCGACCTGCTCAACCAGCTCGGTTGGGGTGATAGTCACCGAATCTCCTTGCTCTCGACAAAAATGATGGTACTATTAGGAGTAGTTCTATGCAAACACCAATCATCAACAGAGACGAGCCGGTTCCTCTCCACGAACAGGTGGCCGCGGAAATTCGACGGGCCATTGCCGACGGCGAAGCCGCTCAGGGCGAACGCCTTCCCCCGGCCGTCGATTTGGCCGGGGTGCTCGGCGTGAACAAGAACACCGTGATTCGTGCGCTTCACATACTTCGAGATGAAGGACTGCTCGACTTCACGCGGGGTCGTGGCGTGCGAGTGGTCGGGACCCCGGAGCGCGGAACGCTCATCGGGAAAATCAACGAGCTCGTGGCACTCGCTCGCCAACAGGGATATCGCAAAGAGGAATTGGCCTCCATGATTCTGATGGTTCGCGGATAAGACGGCCGTGTCACGCGTTGAAGAGCGACCAGTGGCCACGAACTACGGACCGATCGAGGTCTTGATCCCCGAAGCTCGTCAACGTGCGCGCCGTCGCCGCACAGTCACTGGCCTTGTCGTTCTAGGAGCGTTGATTGTCATCGCCGGAGTCTTAGTTGCCGTGGGAGGCAACGAAATCATTCCGAAGCCCTCTTCCGCCAATGGTCCGGGCAGTGCGGTCGCCACAAACGTCACGACGGACAATGTGGCGAATCTCGCCGGATCCAACACCATTACGGCGAGTGGCTCGCACGTCTGGGTGGCCATCGACAACACCAATTGGACGTCACACCCATTGACAACGAGCTACGAGGTCGTCGAGCTCAATTCGAGCAACGGGCGACTGGTTCGCGTCATCCACAACAAGTCCGGCGATCTCACGTGGCCAGGGGCCTTGGCGGTTAGCGGGACGCGACTGTGGGTGGCGGACAACCAATACTGGAACGTGACCGAACTCAACGCCGGTAACGGAAGACTGGTGCGCGTGATCAGAGCCAGGGCCGACGGATTAGCTGACCCCGGTGCCATTGCCGTCAGCGGCGGCCACGTGTGGGTAGCCAACAGCCACGTTGGCGCCAACTCGGTCACCGAGCTCAACGCCAGTAACGGATCCCTAGTTCGCGTGATCAACGCGAAGGCCGACGGATTGAACGGACCGTCAGCGATTGTCGTCAGCGGATCGCACGTCTTCGTTCTCAACGCCACCGGCGACTCCATCACCGAACTCGATGCGAACAGCGGCGAACTCATCCGGGTCATCAATTCTCGTGCGGGCTGTTGCGCTCCCCGTCACGGGACATTTGAGTGGGCCGCGCCTGTGGCACTCGCTGTGAGAGGTCAGCACCTTTGGGTAGTGAACCAGCACAACGACGCCAACGGTGCAACTTCAGAGAGCTCCGTAGCGGAGTTCAACGTCAGTAATGGTTCGTTGGTGCGTGACATCAAGGCGAAGGCCGACGGACTGAACATCCCTCGCGCCATCGCCGTGAGTCGGGGCCACGTGTGGGTGGACAATGGCAACAATACGATCACCGAGCTCAACGCGAATAATGGTTCACTCGTGCGCGTCATCAACGTAAAGCTCGACCCGAAGGGTCTCAACAGCGCCGACGGCCTCGCCGTCAGCGGTCCCTACATCGTCGTTCTCAACATCTACAGCGGCCAGAAGAGCTCCGTGTCCGTAATCAATGCGAGCAACGGAAGACTGGTGCGCGTCATTCAATAAGAGGGGAACGGAACATCGTCACTGGCGGGCTCAAGGTAGTGCGGACTTGCAGTACTACAAAGGGGACTGCATCGATTTATGTAGACACCGTGCCCCGTCTCAGGGATCCGTTCCACCTCTTCACTTGAGTGCAGGCGATCACGTCCTGCCGAGTGGTAACTCCGATGGTGCACTTCTAAATGCCTGACATTCAACAGGAACGCAGTTCCTTACGAGTGGCATTTACTGATCCCTTGGGAAAGAAGGAGAGCAACAGAGTCTTCAGGGTGCAGTACCTTCCGGCCTCTGGTCTACCGACACTTTGGCCATGAACGTAAAGGATGCCAGGCGCCGGACAGCGTTCTGCTTGAGCAACCCAAACGGTTCTCGGCGAACTCGGAACTCCCTTAACAGAGATCCTGAACACCGTCTCGTTTTCCATGCAAATGACCGGTCCCGCTGATTGCGGCAGGGTTGGAATTTCCGCGATACGTCGTCGCACCGCCGCCGCCTGGGAATCGGTCAAAACTAGCGACCGTGGTTGAGTCGATGGGTTCGCAGGTGATGAAGATCCGTATCCAGTGATTGTGACGATGCCTGTCGAAGGCATGGTGAGGCCCGAATTGTCATTCTTCGCATTTACCCACAACCCAACCCCAAGGGCGACAACAATCACAGCGGCGAGAAGCAACAAAGATTTGCGAAACTTGCCTCTCGCACTGATTCCGAAGGTTCTCATCAAGAGAAACCATAAGGGAACAAGTCGATCAACGCGCGACTAACAAACTGACGCAAATACTGAGCATTTCGTCTCGGAGGTGCGGCACCGATGTTTTGGCACCATGCACAGGCGACTCGAGTATCGAGTGTCTGGTGACGCTTCCCGCACAGTTATCGATGAACAATCTCAGCTATGCCCGGTCGATTCCGAACCTGGCAAATGGTACTTAGTTACTGAGGAAGTTGGAGATGATCTCTTTGGACGTCGCAAGAGGAGGTAACGAACAATCGACGCGAGGCTCATCAACACTGCTACAACAAGGGTCACGATGAGCACCGCTAGCGCCTTGTTGCCATCGGCGGGATTGCCATCCATTGGTCCGCCGAATCCTCCCCCGGCAGCAGTCACGGCAAATAGTCCTCCGACAATGAAAGCGGCGGCCGCAATCTTCCAAAAACTACTGACTAGTCGCCGACGAGCTCGATCCCGGTCCATCTGATGAAGCCTCATACGCCTCAATATAGAGACTTGTCTCCCGAGGTGGAATCCGGGCCGGACTCAGATGGAGCAGTTGGCCCAACGCGAGAGGATCGAAATCTCCCTTTAGCGACTCGTGTCCTGTGCACGACGTTCTCGAGAGACGCTGTGAGAAGTCAGGCGCCACATCGCACTGCGAGCGCTCTTGAAGAAGGTCCTATAGAAGTCAAGGGCCAGTTTTAGAGCAGGTCCTGCCTCAAGGCGTTGAAGACCTCGCGAGCGATGAATCGTTTCAGGCAACGCAGAACGTCGCGCTTGGAGAGCCCCTCGGCTCGACGTCGCTCCAGGTAGACCTGGGTGCGAGGATCGGTGCGAATTCGCGCGACGGCGATCAGGTGCAGCGTCTTGTTCGCCTTGCGATCCCCTCCTCGATGCAGCCGCATCCGATTGGTCTTGCCCGAGGAGATTGGGACCGGTGCGACACCACAGAGCCGCGCGAAGGCCCCGTCGTTCTGGAGTCGCTCTATATTCTGCCCCGCCGTGATGAGTAGCTGGGCCGCGTGCTGGGTGCCGATGCCGCGACACGTGAGCAACGTCGGAGCACACTTCGTGACTAACTGTTCGAGGTGCACGTCCACCTCTCGCATCTCCTCATCGAGTGACTTCACGCGTCGGCTGAGCTGACGAAGCGCGAACTTGGCGGCCTGGTGCGGGTCGTCGAGACGTTCGAGGTCGGGTCGTAATGCGCCGGCGCGATTGATCCGACGACCGCTGCCGTGAACGGCCTCGACGTATTCGCGAAGGGGGGCCGGTGCGGTGATCAGAAGGTCGCGGATCTGCAGCTTGGCGGCGGTGCGGGCCTTCATGGCCGATTCGCGAGACACTTTCAGCAGGCGAATGCACTCAATATCGCCCGTGGTGTCCTTGGCCAGGGCTTTTGCCTCACCCGAGAGCACCTTGCGGGCGGCCATCTCGGCGTCGATGGCGTCGTCCTTGCCCCGACGTGCGGTCGTGGCGCGGTGCGTGGAGTTCACCTCGAGCACGTCGATGTCTCGTTCGCGCAAGTACCTGGTGAGCCCGGCGGCGTAAGAGCCGGTGCACTCGATGCCGACGCGGTCGACCTCTCCCATGGTGGCGAGCCACTCTTCGAGCTCGCGGTATCCGCGAAGCGACGCGACAAAG
>JAJZSX010000200.1 GCA_021849435.1 Actinomycetes bacterium
CAACGACGAGGAGATCACGTTCGCCTTGGCTCGCAGCCCCACGAAGTCGAGGAGTTCAACCGTGCGCTGGTCCGAGAGCTTCTCGTCACGCCGGGTGGCGGGTCCGCGCAACATCGCGCCCACGACACCAATCCCGCGGTGTGACTCCGCGCCAATCTTGATGTTCTCATACGCCGTCAGAGCACTGAACATGCGCGATGCTTGGAACGTCCGAGCAACCCCTGCGGCGCTCACGCGGTGCGGCTTCTTGCCGATCACGGTCATAGGCTTGGCGTCTTTACCCATGAAGGTAATCGTTCCCTCCTGGGGCTGATAGACGCCGGTCAAGGAGTTGAACAGTGAGGTCTTGCCCGCACCATTCGGTCCGATGACGGCCAGGATCTCACCGCGTTCTTGGTGCAGTGTCACGTCGTTCAGGGAGACCACGCCACCGAAACGAAGCGTCACGTGGTCGACGTCGAAAATCTTGTCGCTCACGGCGTATCTCCCGTCAATACTTCGTTCATATGGCCCTCGCCCTTCTCAGCGAGTCCGATTTCGCGGTGACGCCGACGTGACGGAACAAGACCCGCTGGTCGGAAGATCATCATTACAACGAGCAGCGCACCCAGGTAGATGTAGAGGTCCTGTGGTTGGTACCCCGCGGGTGGCGTGTGCAGCAAGTACATCGAGCCGGTCTGGATGACGATTGCCCCGAGCACCACGCCGGTGATCGAGCCCATACCACCGAAGATCACCAGCACGAGGATGTTGATTGAGAACTGCAACGTGAAGCTCGACGGGAAGATGGTGTTCGACTGACTCGCGGTGACGACACCGGCGAAGCCCGCGGTCGAGGCGCCAATCGCGAACGCCATGACCTTGTACTTGAGCGGGTTGATGCCCACTGATTCTGCAGCGACCTCGTCCTCGCGGATGGCGGTCCAGGCACGGCCAACCCGCGAGTGCTCCAGCAACTTAAACCCGATCAGGAACAAGATGACGAACACGATCGTCAAGTAGTAGTAGGGCACTGGTGTGAGACCCCAGAGGTACTTGATAGGGCCAACGTGCAGCGAAAAGTGCGGAATCGTGTTGGTTCCCTGTGAGCCGCCCGTGATGCCGTACAGGTTGTTGGCAAAGATGGTAATAATCTCACCAAAGCCCAACGTCACGATGGCCAGGTAGTCACCGCGGAGCCGCAGGGTCGGCGCCCCAAGGACGATGCCGGCACCCATCGCGAGCGCGATCGCGATTGGAATCGCGTAGAAGTTGTTGAAGTGGATGCCGAACGGTGCCGCCGTCGGGAGCGCTCCGGTGACCCACGCCGTCGTGTACGCACCGATCGCGTAGAAGGCCACGAACCCCAGGTCCAACAGGCCTGCGAAGCCAACGACCACGTTGAGACCGAGTGCGAGCAGCACGTAGACCGCGATCTGTTCGACCATGGCGGCCTGCCAGAACGGATCGGTGATGAGGCGTGGCAGCAGGAGTGCGACCACGAGCAGGACGAGAATCATCCCCCAACGAACCGGACGTGTTCGCGTCGCGGCCCGAGGAACACTCATTGCCTTAGACGTCGCGGTTCGAACCTGTTCACCCCACGTGTGCCACGTCGTCCAAATCGCGAACATGACGAGCGCTATAAAGAGGAAGACCACCCATCGCTGGGTTCGAAAGAGGCCGAAGAACGAGGAGGCCTCACCGAAGGAGCCGGTGAAGCCCGCCGTCGGGGTCTGGGCACTGCCCGGGGGCCCGGTCATCAACTCGAGCACCGCCATCGCCGCAATCGCGGAGAAGAGCCGCATCACGTGTGCATTGGCAAAAACGCGCTTCACGCCGCCCTCCCTAGCCGCTCACCGAGGATGCCGGTCGGACGGAAGAGCAGGACCGCGACCAGGATCCCGAAGGCCACCACGTCCATGTAAGCGGCCTGCACGAAGACGACCGAGAGGCTCTCGACAACGCCCAGCAGGAAGCCGCCGATCATTGCCCCGCGGAGGTTTCCAATGCCACCGAGCACGGCGGCGGTGAAGGCCTTCAGGGCCGGGACGAATCCCATCGTGTTCGAAACACCGGTGCCCATGCCGAAGAGGAAACCAGCCGCACCGCCGAGTGCACCGCCGACGATGAAGGTGAGCACGATCGTTCGGTCGATGTTGACACCCATCAGCGACGCGGTCTCGGCGTCCTGGGCAACCGCCCGGATACTGCGACCGAGCTTGGTCTTCGCCACGATCCGGTCCAAAGAGAGGAACATCACGGCGCCAGCGAGGAGGATGATGACGTAGTACATCTGGACCGGGGCGCCGAAGATGTGGAAGATCGGGTGGTTGATGTATGGCTGGGGCATCGAGATCGGCACCCGGCCGAACTCCTTACCCGCCATGTTGTAGAGGAAATAGGACGCACCGATCGCGCTAATGAGGTACGCGAGCGCGGGTGCTCGTCGACGTCGCAACGGTCGGTACGCGACTCGTTCGACAAGCGTGGCCATTACTGCACCGACAATGCCTCCAACGACGATGCCGAGCACGATGAGCCCGACCGACGCAATGCCCGACGGGACTGCGTTACCCACCAACGACTTCATCACGAAGTAGCCCGCGAACCCGCCCGACATGAAGATCTCCGAGTGGGCGAAGTTGATAAGGCGAAGGACGCCGTAGACGAGCGTGTAACCGACCGCCACCATACCGTAGAGAACACCATTGGCGAGTCCACCGACGAACAGCGCCCAAAACTCGAGACGAAGCGTGGCGAAGTGGCCAGTGAGGTAGTGCCCGAATGCTCCCAACAGTGCCCCCTAGAACGGTTCGACGAAAGTGTAATCAAAACGGAAGGGCCGGGGGAAACCCCCGGCCCTTGCCGTTCAAACAACTTCAGTGACTACTCGAGACCAATCTGAACGATCTTTCCGTTCTTGACCTGATTCACGTAGATCGCCGAACCCGCAATGTTGCCGTTGGGCTGGAAGCGAATCACCTTGGTCATACCCTTCATGACCAGCTTGTGCAACTCTGCAACGATGCCAGCGCGGGTGATCTTCTTCAACTTCTTCATCGCCGCGATGATCGCGTTCGTCGCGTCATAGGACTCCGGCGCGTAGGTCGCGTTGGCGGCACTGAAGTGCGCCAGGGCCTGGTACGCACGGTTGAACTTCGAGTTCGTGGAGCTCGAGCACGCACACGTCAAGTAGACGCCGTTGGCGGCTGACGCAGGCGTCGTGTTCTGAATCAACGCCGGTGACAGTGCACCATCGTCGGACATCACGATGCCCGTGTACCCGGCCGACTGCAGCTGGCCGAGGAACAGACCGAGGTCGCAGTAGTACCCGCCGTAGAACATGGCGTTCGCACCACTCGCCACAACCTGTGCCGCAGCCGAGGTGTACTCGGTCGACGACGCAGTACCGTTCTGGCACTGTGAGGTACCAGGAACGGTCGCCGGGGTCACCGTCGCGCCATCCTTGGTCGCCTGCGACGCGAAGGCCGAAGCGACACCTGAACCGTAAGCCGTACCGTCGTTGACAACATAGACCTTGTTCTTCTTCAGCTTCTTGACCACGTAGTTGGCGTCAGCAGGACCCTGAACGTTGTCGTCAGCAACCACGCGGAAGAAGTTGTTCCAGTGGTTAGTCGCCAACTTGGGGTTCGTTGCCGAAGGACTCACGGTCGCCAAGTGCGCTTTGTTGTAGAAGGGCTCCGAGGCTGCTGTCGCACCCGAAAACGCGGGTCCAACAATTGCGACCACGTTCTTGTTCGCGATGGCGGCCTGCGCTTGAGTCGGTGCAATGGTCGGGTCACCTTGATCGTCATAGGTAGCAATCTTCAACTTGAAGGGAAGCTTGCCCGACGCGTTCGCCTGGTTAATCGCCAGCTGCACCGCGAACACCATGTTCAGTCCGAGCTGCTGGTTCCCACCCGAGAGCGGTCCTTGATATCCGATGACGTAGGTCGGCTTACTCGCAGCGCCCGAGGTTGACGCGATGCCGACAATCGGCACCGCCATCAACAGCAGGGCACTGGTCGTAACCGCCGCCACCGTCTTGTTCAAACGAGGCTTAATCAACTCGTCCTCCTCAACTGTGTAATAACTCCCCCAGGAACACGAGCCCGTCACATGATGGACACGCCCAAGTCACCTCAGCGGATTCGTACTGGCCACCTTGGCCATCGCAGCACAGTAGCAGTATGACGGATGACCTTTGGGGTCATGCCACCACCCTTCGGCCAAAGGACTTTGCGTGCATCATGCGAACACGTGTTTGATTCGCAGCGCCGCAGTCGCTACGATACGAACAGTTGTTCGTTCGTGAAAGGAGTGCCATGGCTGAGGTCCTCACCCCCATGCGCCGTCAGATTCTCGAGTTCATCATCGCCTGTCAGCGCGAACGGAACTTCCCCCCCACGATCCGTGAAATAGGCGACCACGTGGGGTTGAAGTCACCCGCTACGGTGGCGAACCACATCACAGTGCTCCGCGACGCGGGCTACATCGCGAAGAATCCCCAGCAACCCCGGACGCTAACGGTGCGTCTGGACGCCGATTCGATTGCACCAGACGCATCGGTGCGAAGCATTCCCTTCGTCGGTGACGTGGCCGCCGGGACTGGCGTGCTGGCCACGGAAAGTCTCCACGAGATGATGACCGTGCCCGCGCAACTCGCCGGACGTGGCGACAGCTTCGTCCTCCAGGTTCGAGGCGAATCGATGATCGGCGCGGGGATTATGCCCGGCGACCTGCTTGTCGTGAATCGCCAGGTCACCGCTGAGACCGGCGAGATCGTGGTCGCGGGGTTGCCCGAAGGCGAGGCAACCGTCAAGCGATTCTTCCCCCAAGGTTCCCGTGTCGTGTTAAAGCCAGAGAATCCGTCGATGGAGCCGATGGAATTCGACTCCGCTGACGTGGCGATATTCGGTCGTGTGATTGCCGTGATGCGCGCGTATTAGACGTTTTCTCTCGACAGATTCAAATTTTAGATTATGCACATTCTCTTGATGAGTGCCGACCTTTATCTCGTCGGACTCGGACTCACGGTGGCGATTGTCGTGTACCCCGCGTTCCATCTCGTGGGAGCAGGCCAGTGGCTCACGTACCACGACGCCCACGTTCGACACATCTCCGCTGCGGTCACCCCGGCTTGGGCAGTTCAGGGTGTCGGCTCGCTCTGGTGGCTGCTCCACGGACCTCACCGGATCCTGGCT
>JAJZSX010000201.1 GCA_021849435.1 Actinomycetes bacterium
GGGTCACTTCCGCTTCTCGGTCGTCGGCGAGACGATCCTCAAGATGAAGGCCCGCCTCTGGTTCACCCACAAGGGGATTGAGCGACTCGTCGAGGGTAAGACCGTTGAGGAGGTCGCCCACATCGCCGAGCGCATCTCGGGTGACAGCGCGGTCGCCCACGGCCTCGCCTTCACCAGGGGCGTCGAGGACGCACTTCGCATCACGCTCGCCCCCGACGTGGAAGCTCGTCGCGCCTTAGCCCTGGAGCTCGAGCGGCTCTACAACCACGTGGGCGACCTCGGCGCACTCGCGAACGACGTCGGTTTCGGACTCGCCCAGGCCAAGGCGCTCACCCTGCGCGAGCGGCTGTTGCGCCTGAACGAACGCGTGAGCGGTCACCGTCTGCTGCGCGGGGTCGTCAGCGTTGGTGGTTCCAACCTGCTCGATGTCCCGCGCCGCGATGAGCTCGACGAGATCGAGGAGCGTGTGTCCGAACTGGTCGAGATGACTCTCGGACAGTCGATCGTCGTCGACCGCTTCACCGGCACCGGGGTACTCGCCCTCGACGCGGTGCGCGAGCTCGGCGTCGTCGGAGTCGTCGCGCGCGCGTCGGGTCTCGACCTCGACGCACGGCGCGATCACCCGGTGCTTGGGGTCCCGATCCCGCCGGTCGTCGTGCAGTCGAGCGGCGACGTGCTCGCGCGCTACCAGGTACGCCGCGGCGAGGTCGCAACCTCGATCGACGCGCTTCGAGCCACGACTCAAGACGTAGGCACCGCGCCGTCGTGGACGGCGAATGGATCGGGCGCGGGACTCGGCCTCGTCGAGGGCTGGCGCGGTCCGGTGGTACACCGGGTCGAACTCCTCGACGGACACGTCACACGGTTGAAAGTCGTCGACCCGTCGTTCCTCAACTGGCCGGCCCTCGCGGTCGCGCTCGCCGACACGATCGTGCCCGACTTCCCGCTCGTGAACAAGAGCTTCAACCTCTCATACGCGGGCAACGACCTGTAACCCATCGCGGCGATCTGCCCATAACGACGGCGTGTTTCGGGTACCTGGTCATCGAACCCGATGCGAGGTTCTCCGAGTCGTGTCGGGCTACCCACGTGATCCGCGGACGAGGTGCGTGATATGGAAGCCCGTCGCCGATTCCTGTCGTCCTCGGCTACGGGCCGCGCCAGGGTCCGGGTGCCCAGAACAAACACCGCTCCTCACCAGCGATCGCGATGCGTCACCACGCCGGTTGGCGGGTCGTCGATTCGCTCAGTCTTCGAGCCAGTCGCTACGATGCGGTGACCGCACCGTCACGGGCTCGTCGCGGATGGGATCGTCAAGTGCAGCCGCATCGGGGCCGTGTCTCGTATCGCCCCGTGAACGAAGGCAATCCCACCGCCGTCTCACGCCATGGTCTCGACGTCGCATGGGTGTCGCGGTGTCGTTCAGCCCCCCGTCCTGCACGCCATCGAACTCATGGGCGTCCTGTCTGGCCGACTCCACCACTACGTGAGGCGAGATCGCTCGACGGTGTGGACTGTTGGGCGAGTGCCGCTGTCTCTGATTGCGACGCCGCGCGTACGTCGGTTCGTTGAGCTAGCGATGCCGCGATCACCGCGTTGAAATTGCGCCCCTTGGACCACGTCCGTGGCAACAGCGACGGAGGTGCACGACGTCGTCACCCCTTGGCCGAGATTGTCGCTGACTCGAGAATCGCGCCGATCTCGGCACCCAAGTTGCGGTTCGTCGGTGATGACGCCGTTTCGATGAGAAAGCTCCTACGCCCCGCGGGAACAAAGGTAATCGTGTGGAGCATGTCTTGTCTCGTTCGAAGGTAGCTGAATAGGAATGCCTTCTCTTGTTTCAATTGCAAGACTCTCGTACCGAGGAACTTGTAGTCGGCGTACGTCTTCGAGAGCGTTGCGCCGATCGCGTTGGCGGAGGCGGCGTTAAATGCGGGAGCCCGGCCGGCGGATAGAACGATCAACACCCCCGACTTATCCTTGCGTTGGAGAACGAGCACCGCACTGGACGGAGCGCCTCGGACGGACTTGGCCGACACCGCCCGCCAGTCACTCGGGTACGTGAGATGGATCGTCTTGAGCGCAATCGGCGAGGAGTTGGTGGTTGGCGAGGATCGAATGGCCAAGTACCATACGGTCACTCCAACACCTGCAACGACGATGACAATCGCGACAATCTTCAACAACCAGAACGGGAACGACAACCTGCGAGCGCCGTCCAGCTGATGGTCTTCGTTTCTCGTCGCCACTGTGATTCGTCCTTCAATGATGGAGCACCAAACCACTGTCCCCCGACGTCGGCCGATTAGGCCCCGCCTTCAGAATCATCGGCCGGCGTCGGATGGCCAGTAGTCAACATTCAATTGTCTGTCGTGGACTATCCAATGACGTGGTAGTACCACACGTAGGTGGTTGAGGAAGCTAGCGCCACTGCCGAAGTAAACGTCAGAGTCGTCGTCGTACTACCAAGATACGGGGCGTTCGTGGACAACGCCGCTGCTGTGGCGCTAGCGGGGGAGATGACGGGGTACGGCGCTGTGACGAACGGCGTGTGAAAGGTGATCGTGCAATCGACACCGGTGGTTGCAGTAGCCGTCGTAATCGTGACTTGACCAGCCGTGTCGGTCGCGTTGGCGTCCACCACGCAGGACCCTGCGCCCGCTCCTGCACCTACAGCGGCCGTCGGCGCAGCCTCAGTAGACGTAATGTGTCCGTTTGCTGTCAACAACCCTGCGACAGTACCAGTGCCCGTCACACCCAACGTGCCACCGACCGAGACGTTGCTGCTGAAGGCACCGGTCGTCGCCGACAGCGCACCCGAGTCGACGATGCTCGCCGGATCAATGGTGGCAAACGTGGCCGTGCCCGTCACACCCAACGTGCCACCGACCGAGACGTTGCTGCTGAAGGCACCGGTCGTCGCCGAAAGTGCACCGCCGCCGAACGAACCCGTCGCACCAGTCGCGCCAGTCGCGCCAGTCGCACCAGTGGGACCAGTCGGGCCAGCGGGACCAGCAGGACCAGTCAATCCCATCGGGCCCGAAGGACCGATTGGGCCCGTGAGCCCAATGGGGCCCCTAGCACCCGCTGGCCCTCTGGCGCCGGTCGCGTTCGCTACGGGGACGATGACGTGGCGCGTGCCAGCGGGGCATCGACCACGACTGAACATCGAGAGTGCGCCATCCTTCGCCACACACGTCGAGAGTCTCCCCGTGTTGCCAGCGGCTACCGCGACGCCCCCACCCGCGACGAGGAATCCAACGACCGCCAAAATCAATCCCTTGGAAGTCCATTTCATTCGCTTCATTGACTGCCCCGATCCAATCGTCTTGGGTTGATCAGTCGAAGTGGTCCAACAGGACGACGACTGTTCAAGGGCACCGTTGGTACCCACGAGCAACGTACTAGACCTGCAACGGACAAACTCATCAGGGCATGAAGTGGTTCGCTCGTGCATCCCGCGCCATCAGTCTCGAATGGGTACACCGCGTGGATCCCTAAATTGCGATGGAAACGTGGGAGAGGCAAGCTCATTGATCACCACTCACGTCACGTTCCACCCTCAATCACTCAGACTCCTCTTCACACTCTTGTCCGAAAATTGTCGCATCGTTGTTGCCGAAATGTCCTGATGTCGCGTAATGCAGGGTCCAAGGATGTGAGGCTTGCCGTGGTGTAGATCGGATGACGTTTGCGCGTCTTCAACAGGTGCGTTGTTGGCGCGGAGTGCTTCAGGGACACCGCGCTGCGCGAGTGATTCGTGGGACCAGCAGAAAGGGTTGGTAGTGGATACCGTGAGCACGTCGCCTACGACCTGCTCGTTGTCCGCGGGCCAGCGTGTGTCGACTTCGATCGTGGTGTGGATTGGAACATCGCGTCGCATTCTGGGACCAATTTGGCTTCCACCGTCTTGCAAAGTGTTGGGCTGAGGTTTGAACTCATGAAAGCGAAGCAACGTTTCTGGCTCACCACGGCGGTGTGTATAACCATCGGCGGCACAGTCGGCTCACTGTACGCCGGGAACGTGGTAACGCGTAACCATACGAGAACGACACGGCAGTACTTCGCGACGTCGGCTCGGGAGATCGCGGCGACACTCTCGCTCGCCATCCAGCACGAGCAGGACCTCGTCGCGAACACCGCCGCGTTCTTCGCCAACAATCCCCACTCAACGCAGCAGCAGTTTCTTCAGTGGTTGACCACGCTGCGAACCTTCGCGCGGTATCCCGAACTCCTGGGCGTCGCGGAAGTTGTGATGGTCCCCGCCTCCGAGTTACACGCCTTCGAGGTCGGGGCCGTGGCTAACCCGGCGGGTTCCCTCGACGCCAACGGCACTTTTCAGGTCACGCCGGCCGGATCGCGTCCCTACTACTGTTTTGCGCGCGTGGCACAAGCCAGGCCCGGACAACCTCGACTCCCGGCCGGATTCGATTTCTGCGACACCGTTCTTGGCCCTCACTTGAGGCAAGCCCGGGACTCGGGCCACGGCGCCTATCTGCCCTACGGGATGGGAACAACTAAGAATCTCGTCGTGGGAACCCCGGTCTACAGCACCGGCGTCGTGCCAGCCACGGTACAGGCGCGCCGAGCTGCCTTTGTCGGATGGTCCGGGACTGAGGTTTCCCCTCGTGTCCTGCTTGACCAGGCGTTGGTGAACCACCCGAACACTGCGGTGGTGTTCGCGTACGGAAACAGGGCTTCTCATGTGATCTTCAAGGCAGGTTCAGCGCCAGCAGAAGCGCAGTCGATGACCGTACAACTCCACAATGGCTGGCACGTCGAAACATTCGCCGCGTTGACCTCGGGTGGTGTGCTCAACGATGGCGATGCGATGGCGCTGGTGGTGAGCGGACTCTTACTGAGTCTGTTATTGGCGACGCTGATCTACGTACTGGGCACGGGCCGTTCGCGCGCGTTGGCGATCGTTCATGAACGAACCGATCAGCTCCATCACCAGGCGCTCCACGACTCACTGACCGGACTGCCAAATCGAGTCTTGATTCTCGATCGGATCGATCAGATGCTGGCGCGCGCCAAACGCGATCATTCCGGTGTGGCCGTGCTGTTTTTGGATCTCGACAACTTCAAGGACATCAACGACACGTTGGGTCACGTCGTAGGAGACCAGCTCCTCGCGGCCGTCGGGACGCGCCTATCGCATATGCTTCGCGAATCCGACACGGTC
>JAJZSX010000202.1 GCA_021849435.1 Actinomycetes bacterium
CAGTGCTTCGCCGACCCAGTTGTACGTCGGCACGTCCAACGTGACGTTCGACTTAACGGGCACGGGCTTCCAGAACGGCGCGACGTTGTCATTCACGAGCACCTCGGGCGTGAGCTCGCCCGGCTGGACAGTCGTTTCTCCGACGTCGATCACCTCGACGGTCGATGTCTCATCCTTGGCGCCGCCGGGTACCTACGAGGTGACGGTGACCAACCCTGACGGTCAGGTTTCCAATGGATTTCCGTTCGTCGTGAGCGAACCGCCGCCCACCATCACGACGGTGAACAACGGGGATAGCGGAACCGTCTGTAATGTCAAGTTCAACGGGAACTCGGGCAAATTCGCCCCGAGGATTAGTGCGCATGACAGCAACGTCAACTGCACTGTTTACGGAACCAACTTCTATCCACCAGTGACGTACGTGGTCACCTCGGTCTCGGGAAACTACTGCGTCCCGAGTAGTTCGCTGACGTGGGTGTCGTCGACCCAGTTGACGATCCAGTTCACGAACACGTGTGGAAACACCTGGAACAATGGATCGTCCTCGACGTATTCGCTGACTGTCACGACCTCGGGCGGAACGTCGAACGTCTACTCACCGGCCTTCTCAATTTCGGGCAACGGGTAACGAGTGCACACGCTAGGGGACGCCGCTCGGCGCAAGATAAGGTTCTCGCTCCGGGAGGTTCGGAATCATGCCTTGAAGTCGGGCGGTCTGGGTTCGAAGGACGCCGTCGCGCGGGGCGAGTCGGGGGCGTCGCTCATCTTGGCGCTCGTTTTCTTGATTGTCGTGAGTCTCATCGTCATTTCCATCGCCGGACTCACTGCGGCCGATCTCCGCTTGACGTCGTCCTTCGGCGCCGCGCAGTCGATGACTGCCGCAGCCGACGGAGCGACTTCGGTGGCGGTGCAGCAAGCCCGATACGTGTTTGACGCATCGACCTTGAATACCCCCGCGCCGTGCGACGCGGCAAATCCCACGCAGAACTTCAACGCGCAGACCGTCCAATCGTGGTGTGATACTCAGTGGAGTCCCCAGTCGGCCGCGACGCGGACGGTCATCGTCTCAACGTGTCCCAGTACCGTGACGGCAGGGGTAGCGTGCGAAGCGTCGCCACTACTGCAGGCGATTGTTGTCTTCGACGACTATCCCGCGTCCAGCAGTTACGCGTCTTGTTCACCGATCGTCGCCGGTGTCACGCCAACGTTTCAGAATAAGACGTGCGGTTCACAGATGGTGCTCCAATCGTGGGCCTTTAATGTCGCACCGCCCATCGTGACGAATATCGCCCCCGTCACGTCCGGCCAAAATCTCTGCTCGGCGACGTCGGTCACCATTACGGGGAGTGGTTTCACACCGTCGTCATCGGTGGAACTCGTGTCGGCCACTCAGTTCAGCCAGAACATCGTTGTCGACGCAACCGTTTCAAATGTTACGACGACGTCAATCACGGCGTCGTATCCCGCCGTCGCCTCTGGCAGTGGCACCTTCTATGTGGTGGTGACCGGTTCGACCGGATCGAACCCCTACGGGTCGACGACGTCGACCCCCAGCTTTACTTGCTGAGAGGTGCCATGAAGGTATTCTCGGACACTTGACCTCGGGACAATTGTGACAATCTCGTGTACGAGAGAGACCAGTTCGCAGTGGCGTAATCCGATTGTGATTGTGGCACGAAGTGATAACGATTATTGGAAATCATCCCGGGCCTACCGTTCGAAACCTCAATAGAGCTCCCGCACGCGACGAGGAACTTCATAATTGCCTTGGGTGGTTTTATATGCTAAAAATAGTTCTTGATTCGCGAATTGCGGATTGACCGGGTGGTCGGTGCCGGTGGATGAAAGGTAGAGAGAATGATTCGGACTTATCAACGTTTGCAGCGGCGTCGGGCCGCCGGTGAAATTGACGGGGGCTTCACGTTGATCGAACTCCTCATTGTCATCATCGTGCTCGGCATCTTGGCCGCCATCGTCGTCTTTGCTTTGGGCAGCGTGACGGGCAAGAGTACTGCCGCCGCTTGCCAGACTGATGCGTCGACGGTTGGAACGGGTGTGGCCGCACTCTTGGCCGAGAACCCGGTCTATCAGACGTCTGGTTTGACAGCTGCGCAATTTGAGGCTGCCATGACGCAAGTCACGCCGACTCCGTATGTCAGCGGGTCAGTTACAATCAATGGAAACCCATTCGTCCACACGTGGCCATCCTCCGGTTCATATTCGGTATCAGTCGGTGATGGAACAGCATTAGCAAATATCAAGACAGCTCCGGCGACTGGTACGCCGGGTAACGGTCCTGCGGACACCACATACGGCGACGTCTACGTGAAGGCTCTTGGTGGTACTTACAAGAACGATTACTTTGACGCCACCACGTCGCCGGTCGAGGCCTGCAACTGGGCGGTCCAGGGCAAGGCTTGATTCGATTATTCAGTAAGTAGTGGTCGGCGGCCCGCGTACGTGACGACTTCGTCGTTGGGTACGCGGGCCGCGGCCTTTTCAAGTATGTAGTGTTGGGTCGATGGTGATCGGGGGTAGGCATGTCGGGTGGTGACATCCGCAACGTGGACCCGTGGCTGCAGATTCTGTGGGACAAGGGCGGATCGGACCTGCTCGTCGCCGGTGGATCGGCACCGCGGATTCGAGTGAACAGTCGGCTGATTCCCGTGGAGGGTGCGCCGGTACTGACGGCCGAGCAGGTCAGTGAGATGTCGATGCCGCTGCTGACCGATGCCCAGCGCGTTGTGTTTTCCGAGCAGATGGACGTGGACTTCGCGTTCTCGTGGCGAGACCTCGCGCGAGTACGTGGCAGTATCTTCACCCAACGTGGCCAAGCCGCGATGTCGCTGCGCATCATTCCCTCGAAGATCCCATCGTTCGAGGACCTTGGGCTGCCGTGGGCGGCGGGTTGGGTTGCCGAACAGCCCCGCGGCTTCGTCCTCGTCACGGGGCCGACCGGATCGGGGAAGTCGACGACGTTGGCGTCGATCATCGATCGGATCAACGAGACGCGCGCTACGCACATCTTGACCATCGAGGACCCCGTCGAATACGTCCACAATCACAAGAAGTCCGCGGTCACGCAGCGTGAGATCGGCCTGGACAGCCCATCGTTCGATCGGGCGTTGCGTTCGGCACTGCGCGAGGACCCCGACGTCCTGTTGATCGGTGAGATGCGCGACATCGACTCGATCCAGATCGCACTCACCATGGCTGAGACCGGCCACTTGGTCTTTGCGACGTTGCACACCAATGACGCAGCGCAGGCGATCGACCGTATCATCGACGTCTTCCCGGCGTGGCGCCAGGAGCAGACCCGCGTCCAGCTCGCCGCATCGCTCAGTGCGATCGTGGCGCAGCGGTTGATCCCGAAGGTCGGCGGGGGCATGGTGGCCGCGTTCGAGGTGCTCGTGGCGACGAGCCCGGTGCGAAATCTCATCCGCGAGGGTCGAAGCAACCAACTGACGAACGTCATGTTCACCAACTCCAAAGAAGGCATGCAGATACTCGAGGCCGACCTCGCTCGGCTGGTCGTAGCCGGCACCGTTTCCTACGAGGACGCGTTCGCTTCGAGCGCGCACCCGAAGGAGCTCACGAGGTCCTTGGAGTTCTTGGGTTACAAGGCGCCGGCGGCGTAGGTGTCCCCTACGCTGCGTCGAGGACCGGATCTACCCTATTTACTGGTGGCGGGGGTCACACCCTGCAGTGGTGGGTGGCTCCTCGCCGGAGCCAAACACCACGCGGCGACCTTTATGCCCGAGCCACCCCGGGTCTTCGAGACCTTCCTTGAGGTGCTCGGCGAGCGACCAGGTTACGCCACGATGGTGGTGAATGCGCCGATCGGCTATCGCGACGAGGTTGGCGACCCCCCGCGGACGTGTGACCTCGAGGCGCGCAAACTGCTCGGTCGACGGGGGTCGACGATCACCAGCGCGCCGACACGTGCGAGCCTGCGCGAGGGCGACGACTTCACGACGAGCGGGCTGGATGCGACGACGCTCGTGCGCCTTCGTCACTACCGCGAGCTCTACCTCGAGATGTCGCCGTTTCGCCAACGTGTCCTCTACGAAGGCCACCCCGAGTTGAGCTTCTACCAGTTAAACGACGACGTCCCCTTGCGCTTCTCCAAGCGACGCGAAGAGGGTCGTGAGGAGCGCCGGGCGCTGCTCGAGAAGCGGATTCAAAATGTGCAGTTGATCCTCGACGCACAGATCGGGGTGCCCGAGAAGCACCTCTACGACGCCGTCGCCCTGATGTGGACGGCGCGTCGCGTGAACGGTAAGGCGGCCAAGCGGATCCCGAGTGACGCCGAGTGGGACAGTGAGGGACTGCGCACGGAGTACGTCTACTGACATTCGACTCAGAAATGCCATTGCAGGTTTTGGAATGGGGCTAGGAGTTCGGGCCCCGCGAAGATGGCGAGGTAGGCGCCGACCGCGAGGAAGACGCCGTAGGGGATCGGTTGGCGGCGCTCGATGCGCTTGGTGGCGAGCAAGGTAACGCCGACTATGACCCCGACGACGTTGCCCGCGAAGAAGCCGAGGATCGCGTAGCCAACACCGAGCCAGCCGAGCCCGAGTCCGAGCACCAGACTGAGCCGCACGTCACCGAAGCCGAGAGCGCGTGGACTGATGGCGTTCACGGTGAAGAAGAACACGAACCAGACCGCGCCGACGAGCGTGGCCACGCCGAGACGGTGCCATTGGCCGTGATCGAGTGACGCAGCGACGAGCGCGACCACCTGGAGACCGAGCACCACGTAGACGATCCGTCTGGGCAAGATGAGGAATTCGGCGTCTATCACGGCGAGGGCGAACAGTCCCGCCACCAGTATGAGGAGTGCTGGAAGGTCGGCGCGGTACCCAACGCGAGCGGCCGTGGCGGCGAAGAGCACGGCGGTCGCGAGTTCGATCAACGGGTAGCGCGCAGAGATGGGCTCGCCGCAGTGGCGACACCGACCACGCAGGACGAGCCACGAGACGACGGGGACGTTGTCGCGTGGCGCGATCGGCTCGCCGCAGCGAGGACAGGCCGAGCGCGGTCGCACGATCGAGAGGTGGCGGGGTATCCGGTAGATCACGACGTTGAGGAACGAGCCGACGACGAGTCCGAGCAGGGCGCAGTAGCCGATAAGCAGGCTCAGCACGGGGGTGCGTCGATCGATGCGAGAGGAACGTCG
>JAJZSX010000203.1 GCA_021849435.1 Actinomycetes bacterium
TCGCCCTGTATAACCCGAGGTGGCGAGCATGTTCGGGCAGGTGATGCATACGAATTACCCGAAGTTGTGCAACTGGTTATCACCGGGCGAAGAAAATGTGATTCTCAGAAACCCTGATCAAAGGGCAAACGAGGAGGAAGATCACTCCAACGTGCGTCATAGATGGGGTTAGTGCCGTAGAATAAACCCCGCAGCAAAGACTGCTTCGATGTCACCTCACATTCGAGTGGGTTAAGTGGCCAATTGACCGTGCCGCTTGGTGGACCTTTTCGGTTTGACACCAAGTCGTGCGCCCAGTGTCTCCGTCCGTAGCGCGGCGTGGCACGGGTGCCGTGCACGCCAAAGGAGAAACCATGCGAAGAATCTTGTATGCGACGATGGCGTTGCTCACGAGCGCGGCGATTCTGCCCTCGTCCGGTGGCGCTGCGAGCACGCCGCCAACCGCACGTGTCAAGCACGTCGTTGCGACGCGGCATCGGTCGAAACCCCACGTCACGAGGGTGATCCATCACCCGTCCATTCTCACGTACGTGGCGACGCTCGCGCGCGTGACCGTCAATCAGCTGCGCGCTGAGTGGCAACACGTGGCCATCTGTGAGGTCGCGGGGAACTGGTCGATGGAGGGGCCGTTCTACTCGGGGATTGGTTTCGCCAACTCCACGTGGCTCGAGTACGGCGGGACGCAGTTCGCGCCCCTGGCCGGTGAGGCACCGCGCGACGCTCAGATCTTGATCGGCATGCGGGTCACGGGTGGCTGGGTCCCGGATCAAAACGGTTGCGCGCCCGGCGGCTGGTAGAGACGGCAAACGACGGCACAGGTGACTGTGGTCACCAGCACCCCTCCTTGCACCGGAACGCGAGCGAACACCTGATCAGGGACGACTGGTCCCCCGAGGGGTGCCTCGGAGCTTGCCTGCGACGCGGCAGCGAACGTCTCGATGCACGGCCCAGCCCCGGCACGCGTTGCACGGCTGGTTCGTTCGATTGGCGTCGGACCGCTCGATTGGTTCGTTCATCCCGGGAGCGACGACGGCCGATTCCTGCGGTGTCATCGGGCGACTTCTGCCGTGGGCAGGGCAGAGTACCGTGACACGACAGTTGCGTGGGGCGACGTGCTCGAACGGATTCGTCGTGTGGTGCCAGCGCCCTTGCCGCGGGCCGCGGTCCGCGGGCCGCTGAGCTGCGTGGCTAATGGAACGGCGGCGGGAGGACGGCGATGATGGCGTCGGCGATCGCCTCGTAGCCGGCGCGGTTGGGGTGAATGTTGGGACCGTAGGGCGCGGAAGCGCACATCCAGGTGAGTTGGCAGACTGTGGCGACGTTCTCAGGTACACGGGACCCAGACCTGGTCGTCGTCTGGTGCAAGTGGAAGACGCTCGCGACGTTCGCCATCGGCATGCCGTGCGCCTGGTAGATCGCGGCGAGGGTCTGGTCGAGCTGGCTGATGGCCTGGAGGCTCGCGTGCGCGTGGACCCGACCCGAGGCGCCGTTGGCCGCCTGGGCGAGGTAGGGATCGGCGAAGCTGATGCCCACGAAGGTCACGTTCGGCCCGGCGGCCGACTTCAGCACCGTGAGGATGCTCGAGAGCTGTGGCCCCATCGTCGCGAGGCTCTGCTGAACGCAGGCCGGGTCCACAGTGTGGGTTCGCAGACACCCGACCACCGAATTGAAGCCAAGATCGATGGTGACGAGTCCGGTCTGATCGTGGTGGGCGTTCAAAAACGTGATGGCGTCAGCGAGTTGGGAGTCACCGGCGTGATAGCAGCCGTCCTGTCCGTTCACCATCGTGGCGACTGACTCACCGGGGCAGCCCAGCTCGGTCAGACTCAGGGAGATGCCACGACTGGCTTCGTAGGCGATCAAATCATTGGAGAAGCCGTGGTGGGTGCGATGGCCGGTCGGGTGCAGCGCGGTGGGTTGGACGCCGACCGATACCGAGGCGCCCAAATCGAGGTAGAAGCCAGTCGTGGTGGTCGTAGTGGTTGCGGCGCCCGCGGCGCCGACATCCGCGAGTCCCGCCCCTACGAGCACCGTCAACGCGGCCGCCACCACTGATGCGCCACGCGAAAAAACTCCTCGGGAACGAAGCACCCAGTCTCCTTGACGGTAACTGCGCGACGGCGACCTGTTAGGAGGGTCCGTCGCGGATCCAGTTCTGAATCCCATCCACGGTAGGGCGAAACGGGGTTCACATACGTATCAAAGACGAAGAAATCCATAAGAATTCACGGTCCGTTGCGTCGTTAGGGCTCGACGACGTCCATCGGTCCGTCAGCGACGTCACCGTGCTCGACGACCGTTGGGAGCGTTCGGCGAGGCAGTAGGCTCGCCCAGGTCGCTCGGCTCCGACCGGTCACGCCCCTGGCGAACCAGGTTCGAGCCATGAGGGCGGTGAAGACGAAGCCGACGCTGTAGACGATGACCAGCGCGAGCGGGGCCGCGACCTGCCAGGGCAGGTGGACGCCACTGGCGCCGCGGAGCCGAACCAAGGCGGGAATCCATACCATCTGCGAGAGATAGACGCCGTAGGAGTTGTCCGAGCCGGACTGGACCATCGCGCGGATCCTCGCCCGGCGAGCCGGAGCGGTGAGGAACACCCCGAGCAGGTAGACGCACAGGATCGCGCCGACGTTGTAGGGGATGATCAGCGGTGAGAAGACGTAGGTACCGGTACGAAGGTAGGTGGGGAGGTCGTGGGCGACACCGACGTAGGTGAGGACTTCGGCGAGGGCCATGGCGCCGAGTGTGCCAACGAGGATCAACGCGACGTGACGAACGATCCACTGGTGTACTTCGTCGAGGTGCAGCGCCACGATCACGCCGCCCACGATGTAGATGACGTACGAGAGGATCATTCGCGTCTGCAATAGACCCGAGATGTCGAGCACGGAGCGGTGCGAGCTCACCCACGCGCCGTAGGCGACCTGCCAGATGAGTGACCCCGCCAAAATCCGCCAGTGCCAGGTGGGGTGTCGCCGGATGACGCGCAGCATGAGCGGGAACAAGACGTAGAACTCGGCGATGACGAGCAGGTAGTAGAGGTGGTAGTACCCCGTGACCGTGAGGTGAATCAGGATCCGAAGTGCGTTCCAGCTGAAGAGGTGGGCGGTGTTCACCGCGTAGTACGGAAACGCCGACCGGCTGTCGAGGGACGTGTAGACGAAGTAGAGCAGCGTCCAAGTCAGGTACGGCACGCCGACTGACAGGAAGCGCCGCTTCGTGTAGGTCCGGATCTCGACCGTTGGCGTGCTGCGATAGCTGTAGGTCAGCATGCACGCCGAGACGAAGAGGAAGGCGTCGCGCGAGAACCGGGTCAGCATGATCAGCCCCACGACGGTGGTGCTGGTGGCCAACGGCGCGAAGAAGATGAGCGCGTGGGTGGAGATGACGGCCGCCTGTTTCACCGGCCGCATGGCGTCGATGTGGTCGAGACGACGGCGGGTGCCCGCCGACGGCGCAGTGGCCGGCTCCGGGGTTGCGCTCATCGGCGCACCTGGCACCGGGGCTGGCCGGTCACGCGAGGTCCCAGGTCGTGATCACGTCGATTGGCTCGCTCGCGAGGCGGTGCTTCTGGATCTTGCCCGTGGCGTGGGCGGGCAGGCGGGCGACGACCGTGAACGCGACGGGCCAGTGCGTCTTGGGGAACCCCTCGGTGACGACGCGACGCAACTGGGCCAACACCGCGCGCTGGTCGCAGTCCTCGGCGAGTTCGACGTAGGCGGTCGGGACTTGGCCGAAAACGTCATCGGGCTGCGCGACCACGGCGACGCCACGGACGCCCACCACACCGAGCACGGCGTCTTCGAGTTCGCGCGGGAAGATCTTCTCGCCGCCGCGGTTGATCACGTCGTCACTTCGGCCCACGAGATAGAGATAGCCGTCGTCGTCGAGGTACCCGAGGTCCCCGGTGCGCAGCCAGCCGTCGAGGCTGAAGCGATCCTCGTACCCGGCACTCTCGTAGTGCGTGATCACCGACGGCCCGCGGATCTCGACGTGTCCCACGGCCGCCGATGGCGGCGAGGGTTCACCCTCGTCCTGGTCTAGGGGTACGATGCGCAACTCCACGCCTACGGGTACGCCGGCCGAGCCGGGCTTGCGCTCACCTTCGAGCGGGTTGGCACTGATCTGACTCGCGGCCTCGGTCATGCCGTAGGACTCGACCACCGGGATGCCGACGGCCGATTGGAACTGCTCGAGCACGGTGGGCGACAGGGGAGCCGACGCTGAACGAATGAAACGGATGCGCTCCGGTATCGGCTCGGCGTCAGTCACGTTAGACAGTCGCGCGATGATGGCGGGCACGGCGTTGATCCAGGTCACCTCGTACTCAGCGGCGAGCGTCCAGAAGTCCGTCCGGTGGAAGCGCTCGTCGAGCACCACTGACGAGCCCGCCACCAGAGACGCCAGGATGGCAACGACCTCGGCGTTGATGTGCCAAAGGGGCAGCGGGTTCAGTCCTCGGTCCGATGGGGTCAGCCGGTTGTGCACCGCGATCAGCGAGGCTGCGTGAAGCAGCTGGGTTGTCGGCAACGCGATCACCTTCGGGGTCCCGGTCGTGCCCGAGGACGCGAGGATCACGCCGCCGGAACGTTCCGACGCTTGAACGGATTCGTCGAGGTTTGCCAGGTCGACGGTGCGAACATCGAACCAGTTCGCCGTGATCGAAGCGGGCCGGTCGGCATCGCTGAAGACGTTGTGCACGCCAAGTCGGCGGAGCCGTGCGTTGAGGACCTCGCCGTTGATCGGGTTCACGGTCGGGTCGAGCGGGGCAACCCAGAGTCCACACGCGATGAACGCGAGGAACGTTTGGGCGAAGTGCAGCGGGTCGCCGATCAAGAGCCCGACGCGGTCGCCAGGTCGCAGTGAGCGCTCGCGCAGCAGCGACGGCCACCGGCCGACGACCTGCTCGAGATCGGCGAAGGAAACCGCCTCGTGGGTGCGAAGTCGCAGTAGATAGGGCGCCCGCGCCAAGCGCGACGACTGACGGGTGATGAGTTCGCGCAGCGAGCCCTCGTCGTTCATGCGCGGCTCCGAACTCGGCCAGTTCGCCAACGAGGCCCGCGAAGGGCGACGATGGGTGGGAAGTACCAGGGAATCCTCGGGTCGACCACGATCAATGGGTCTGGATCCAGACGGCCTTGGTCTCGAGGAACTCGTCCAGG
>JAJZSX010000204.1 GCA_021849435.1 Actinomycetes bacterium
AGGCAATGTCCCCTCTCGGAACCACCGATAGGCGATCTGGGGATGCACCCCTTGTCGGTCTGCCCACTCACTCAAGTTCATTGCTTCGAAGTCTTGCGTAGCGGTGTCACATCTGGTGGCAACCCCATAGCCACCAACGCGGCCCCGGTCGCGCCCGAGCGACCACCGAACGTCGAGGACACCACCGAGATCGGCGCGCGGGCGTCGTATCCCTCGGCCAGTTCGGCCAGGTACCGCCGTGTGCTGGGCAAGAACACGTCAGCGACTTGCGAGAGCCCGCCACCAATCACGAAGTGTCCAGTGTCGAGGATCGCCACGAGGTTCGACAGCCCGAGGGCGAGCCACCAGCCCATCTCGTCGACCACCGCCTGTGCTTCGGCCAACCCCTCGCCGGCCGCGGCGGTCACGTCCTCGCCGCGAACGAGCTCAGCGCCGCCGGCCCGAGCGACCAGCGTCGGCAACCGCCCACCCAGGGCCGCGAGCGTCGTGAGACGGGCGAGGCCTCCCCCGGACGCGTAGCGCTCCCAGCAACCGTGCCCGCCGCACCGGCACGGTGCGCCGTGGGCCTCGACCACCATGTGGCCAATCTCGCCGGCGAACCCATTCCTCCCTCGAACGAGTTGACCGTCGGCGATCACGCCGCCACCGATTCCCGTACCGAGGGTCACCATCACGAAGTCATCCACACCGCGCCCCCCACCCCAGCGATGTTCGGCCAGGGCCGCACAGTTGGCGTCGTTCTCCACCTTGATCGAGACGTTGCCCAGCGATTCGCCCAGGAGCGCACCGAGGTCGGCGCCGGACGCACTCTGCAGGTTCGGGGCGAAAGCGAGGTGGCCGTCGCGTCGCAACAGGCCGGGCAGTCCGATGCCGATGGGGACCTGGTGGGAGTCGAGTCCCTGGCGACGGCACAACTCCATGACCTGGTCGGCGACGACCTCCGCCGCTCGCGCGCCAGGGTCGGCGTCGTGCTCGTGCGGGGTCCCACTACGCAGTTCCTCGAGAACCTGACCGCCTGCGTCGACCACGACGGCCAACGCCTTCGTGCCGCCAACATCAATGCCGATCGCGACGTCGCTCATCGCAGGGACTCGACCCGATCTTTCAAGTCGCGTAGCGCCTCGGACTGGATCCGGTGCGCGGCCCGTGCTTTGACGAAGGCGGGTATCGGAACCGCGAGATCCACCTCGAGGTCGTACACGACGTTGGTGGCGCCGTCGATGGGCTCGAAACGGTACTGACCTCGCAGGTCGGCGGTGATGTCGCCCGCCGCCTGGTACCAGTTGAGCTCGTCGGGCGCGCGACCGTAGTCGTAACGCAGCGCGTAGGTTGTCGAACGGCCGAACGCGGCCGCGCGGAACTCGACCTCCAGCGGTCGGCCGACGGCGTCGCGTTCGATGACCTCAATACTCTTCACCTCGCTCACCCACTCAACGTAACGTTCGACGTCGATGACCACCGAGAACACGTCCTGGGGCGGCGCGTTCACCACGATCGACTCCGTTGCGCGTTGCCTCACCTGTCCTCCCCCACGACACATTACGCTGACCGTTCGGTCGCTTTGAAGTGATCGAACGGTGCGAGCCCAGTTGAGAGTCGAGCCGCGAGAACGTCCCAGTCGAAGCGAGACGTCACGAGCTCGCGGGCCCGATGCCCCATGTCCGAGCGCCGTTCGGGGTCACCGAAGAGGTCCGACATGGTGGTGGCGAGCGCCGTGGCGCTACGGGGCTTATCGACGATGACCCCGGTCAGCCCATCGACCACGGGTTCGTGGCTACCGCCCGAGCGGCCCGCGACCTGGGCCACACCCGCGGCCGCGGCCTCGAGGAAGACGATCCCAAAGCCCTCTTGTTCGAACCCGAACCAACGGCTTCGACAGTCCATGACGAAGAGGTCGCTCGACGCGAGCCATGGACCGAGGTCGGCGTCGGGCACGCGTCCGAGGAAGCGAACCGGCGCGTGTTGTGAGTTCGCCAACCGTTCGAGTCGACTGCGGTCGCGTCCCGCGCCGCCGATAACGACTTCGAGCGCCGGGAACGTTGGGGCCAGCTTGGCGGCGGCCTTGATCAGCGTGTCCATGCCCTTGCGAGGGACGAGTCGCGAATACGAGCTCACGAGCAACGCGTCCTCGGCAACGCCGAGGGACGCCCGTACGGCGCCACGCTGAGCCGCCGTGATCGGGGAGAAACGCCGCGGATCGACACCGGGCGGCACGGCGATGACCGGCGGCATCCATTCGGCGACGTTGCGACGAGCCTCGGCTTCCGGGTAGCCACCGGCGCTGACCACCACCGAGGCGTGGCGCAATACTCGACGGAGTGACGACGCGACCAGTGGCAGCCGCCCCGGGATCGCGACCTCGGCGCCGTGCAATACGACGCCGTACGGTCGTGAGAGATGCGGCCCGAGCAGTCCGAGAGGCCAGGCGGGGTCGAGCAGGACCAGTTCGGGCTGGTGGCGCTCGATCGCGGCCTCGATGGCGGCGAACGCGCGCAACGTCGGGAGAAAGAGCGTCTCGGCGGCTACCCGTTCGATGACCACGGTGCTACTCGCATCGAACGCGGCGGCGTCGGGATGTGACGACGCCGTCAGCACGACGGCTCGATCGGGCTCGAGTCGGCGCCATAGTTCGTGAAGGTAGACCTGGATACCGCCGGTTTTAGGCAGATAATCGTTGGTCACCAGGAGGTGGCGGGCCATTGCTCTACGCTAGCGAACCGCTGGTGGTGCTACTTCGACGCACCACGGAATCGGAGTCGCGGCACGAGTCGCTCTGCGGTCAGCAGCTCGACGACCGCCACGTCCTCGGCGGTCATGGTCAGTTGTTCCGGGTCGCCACCGAGCACGAAACTCACGAGGCAGTCCGCACAGTCCGGTGTGCTCTGACGAACACAGTCGCGGCAACTGATTGAAACCTTCACGTCACGGTTCATCTTGATCCCTTCCACACGTACAATCTCGTCGACGTGTGTGACATCAGCTGAGGTAGGTGGCGATCTCCCTGGCAACCTGGGATGGTGCGAAGGCAACACCTTCTGTCACGACCCGACCCTCTGAGGGATCGATCACGGTATACGACGGCGCAGTCACGATTCGTGCCTGCGCCATCCACTCGGGAGCCACCAGCAGACGTCCTGCCACAATGACGTCCTCCGCGAAAGGCGTCGCGCTGACGAGCACCACGTCGAAGCCTTCGAACGCAGTCGGCGGGCCGCTCAAAAAGTCGTGACAACTATCGCAGTTCGGTTTCACTGCGAGCACGAGCGTTCGTCGAGCGAACGTCACAGTGACGCGCACCCCCTGCGAATCGACACCCGTTAACGATGACGGCACCGGCCGTTGCGCCGGTCTATCGAAAGAGTGCAATTCCAACGCGTCTCAGGTCGAGGCGCCGTCGAACGCTTCGACTCCCCGACCGTGGCCGCACCATCGACACGTGACGGACTCGACCGTCGTGGCGATGACTTCGGGTTCCTCGATCGTCAACTCACCGCCCACCGTGTAGTGGTGGAAGGAACGGACCGACGTCGTCTCCACGACGTCAAACCGGGTCAGATTGCCGCACGCAGTGCAGCGATAGCGAGTAGGCACACCTCTACGGTATCGGTTCGCGAAGCAACCGCGTCACGCCCGCTCCCAGCCGTACCCGGGTGCGTCGGTACGCTGCCACGGGAACGGCGGTTCCACGACGTCGTCGTACCCCCTCGGCGACTCGGGTCGTCGAGAACGCTCGGCCTCAATCAGCCGAACGAGCGCCGCGGGGTGACGAATCGTCCCGACCAGCCACGGCCCCGCGACAGTCTCGACGACGACATCACCCCGAGCAGCGAGTCGCCCGCCCAACCCCTGTTGCGTGCGAACCAGTACGACGTCACGGAGTTCCACGCTCGTGCGTACTCGCCTGATCGCACCGTATTCAACGACCAAGCGCTGTGAGGTGACGTGGATCTTGTGGGACCGCCACCGCCACGCGCGCGTCGCCACGAGTACTAAGACTGGTCCGACGAGAATGACGTAGAGCGGGCCCTGGTACCGGTCGAGACCGTGCATGGAGTCAACGGCGTATCGAATCGACGTTGCCAACGCGAGGACCAAGATAGTGGGACGAAGAACGCCGTGAGACACGGGGGTTACGGAGATCACCCGCTGTTCCCCGTCTCGCAATACGAGTCGTCGCTGCACAGTCACAGCGTACGAGGTCTCTGTGACATATGGCGACTTCCCTGGCTGCGTGTGATCTCCTCACTTGGCGGTCACCGGCCCCGAGACCACCTCGATACACCTGTCGCGATACGTCGACGCGTCCTCGAATGGTGGGCGCTGAAAACACGACACCTTCGAGCCCGACAACGGCGATAGTCGTCTGGGCATCCCCGTGGGCAAATCTCGCGTCGGTTCAGACGTTGCGAAGCTGATTGGCCGCCGACTCGAAGTACGACCAGAGTGTCTCTCGTTGTTCCGAGGTCATGCGACCCTCGAGGCTGTCAAGCGCCGCCCGCATGGCCGCCAACCACGCATCGCGTGCGGCTCGGTTGATGTGGAATGGTTCATGACGCATGCGCAGCCGCGGGTGACCGCGTTGCTCCCCATATCGTGTCGGGCCGCCCCAGTACTGCATCAGGAACAGGGCTAGATGGTCTTTTGACTCAGTCAGGTCTTGCGGATACATCTCACGCATGAGCGGCTCAGCCTCGACACCGACATAAAAGGCGTCGACCAGGTCACGAAAGAATGCCTCCCCACCGACAGTCTGATAGAGCGATTCGTCCACGCACCCACGTTAAGTCACGTGCTCTAGACTGAATCGGCTCCGCGGAGCGCGCGGGTGTAGCTCAATGGTAGAGCTCCAGCCTTCCAAGCTGGCCATGCGGGTTCGATTCCCGTCACCCGCTCCACTCTTTTGCCCAAGGACCACTGACTGTACGGCTTGTCGATTGGCTATCGTTGTCCGTCGTTGCTCGGTACCGTGCAACCTGACGTGCCCAAAGGTGTCGACTCAATCCCAAATGAGGCCCACGAGACGCCCGGACTGGCCACGAATTTCGGCTCAACTCACTTCTTGAGATTGCGCACCAATTGGACAGCAAGAACGTCGGCGTTTGGCGGAGATTCTGATGTCTTTGAACTGAATTGGGGGAAGTAGGAGTGCGGTTTACTTTTA
>JAJZSX010000001.1 GCA_021849435.1 Actinomycetes bacterium
GCAGGCGTCGATATCCCGCCTGCACAGAACAATGGCACCGGGAGCGCCCCCGTTTGGGCGACTTCGAGCACGAGAGGCAGCGGCGCCTGCAGGTCCTTGGCGAGTCGGTAGAGCTCGGACTCGTCGGCCGAGGTCAACCGGCGCATCTGGGCGTTGATGGTGCGCAAGTGGCGCACCGCCTCGACCACGTTGCCCGTTCCCGCCTCACCTTTCGAGCGGATGAGGCACGCACCCTCACCGATGCGACGTAGCGCCTCACCGAGGTTGGTAGCACCGCAGACGAAAGGCACCGTGAAGCCCCACTTGTCGATATGGTTCTCTTCGTCGGCGGGAGTGAGGACCTCGGACTCGTCGATGTAGTCGACGTCGAGCGCCTGGAGGATCTGGGCTTCGGCGAAGTGGCCGATCCGGGCCTTGGCCATCACGGGGATCGTGACCGTCGCCTGGATCTCCTGGATCATCTGCGGATCACTCATCCGCGCCACACCACCGTCGCGGCGAATATCGGACGGCACGCGCTCCAGGGCCATGACCGCGACCGCACCCGCATCCTCGGCCACCTTGGCTTGCTCGGGGTTGACCACGTCCATGATTACGCCGCCGCGCAGCATATCCGCCAAGCCCCGCTTCACGCGGGCTGAACCGACGACCGAACTGTCAGATGAAAGAGTCATGCACCCAGACTACCGGGCGAACTCACCACTCTTCGAGGGCCAACGACCGCAACGTCGGATCGTCGAGGTCACCGAGATCCGATGTCGATCGATCAGCGAAGGGGTTGAACCACGACCAGCGCGTGGCCGCGAAAGCCGGCGAAGCGAAGTACGAGCCCTCGTGCAACACCTGATCAGCGCAGCGGTGCAGCGCGTTCGCCAGGCCAAGCGGGTAGCGGATCGCGGCCGCGGCCACCTCGTCGGCCCGGTAACACTGTCCAACGCCGGCGAGTGCGCGCCGAGCGGTGTCATCGAGCGAGACCGAGGCCGCGATGCACTGGCGTTCGACCAGCCCAAGGCGCTGGCGCGCGAGGCAGTGCGCGACCACGCCCTCGAGCTCCATCAGCTCGAAGTCGCGCAACAGCGCGCTCGTCACGTACAGGACTAAACCACCCCCACGGCGCATGAGCGTCGCGTTGTAACCCTCATCGTCGATGATCACCGCCGAGACACCATCGACGCCAAAGGTGGCACAGAGCCGATCGACGACGGTCCCGAGACGCTGACGGTCGTGCGTGGTACCGCCCTCACCCATCAACTGCCCGACGCTTTCGCCGGCGCTGGTGCCGAGCCGCTCCAGGCGGTCGAACGACCGGTAGAGGTCCCAGCCGTAGAGCACACCGATCACGACACCAAGAACCGCCAGCCAGGGCGAGAACACAACCCCGACGAGCAGCGCCACCACGACGACGGCGACACCGATGGTCGCCGGAATCCGTCGGTGCCAGGCGTAGCGGCGAACCGCGGCGCTGTTCGCCTCTCGCTCCTCGGCCGATGGGACGTAGGGACTCTGCCAGGTCGGGTCGAGCACAGGCTCCACGTAGCGTGGCCCGCGGTCACGCGTCGACGGACGCCGGTTGCGAGACTTCTGCTTGGTGGCCATCATCCCAGGCTACCGTGCGCCCTCGAAGCGTCGCCGAGCCTGTTCGTAGCGCTGCTCATAACTGTCCATCAAACGACGCATCGACCACGCGGCCGCGTGAGACAAAGCAGCAGCCAGGGCTTGAACATCGCGCTCGAGCGCTCGGGTGATGCCCGCCTCGAGCGCGAGCGCGTCACCGGGAGCGACGAGCACTGCGTGACCGCCCGCGGCCTCTCGATAGCCCTCGATGTCGCTCGCAACCAGTGGCACCTCGCTCGCCATAGCCTCGAGCAGGACCAGTCCGAAACTCTCGCCCCGCAACGATGGCGCGACGACGACCGACGACCGACGCAGCCAGCGCCGCTTCTCCTCGTCGCTCGGTGCCCCGAGGAACGCACAGTTGAGACCGGCGGCCAACGACTCAAGCCGGGCGCGTTCGGGGCCGTCACCGAGGATGACGAGTCGCCAGGGTCGCGTGGCGGTCGAGTTGTGATAACGCAGCGCTTCGATGGCGGTCACGATTCCTTTGCGCTCCTCCAACCGACCGACGACGAGGACCGTGACCTCGTCGGGCACCGTGCGCGGGAACTCGACGAATCGTTCCACCTCGAAACCGTTGAATAGGACGTCGGGCGCGAGACCGGCCGCCCGGCCCATCGTCGCGGCGGCCGCTGGGCTCACCGCGACGCTCACGTCGAGATGACGCGCGAGATTACGCAGCAGTGGACCGGTGAGTCGGGTCGCCGGACCGTCCCCACTGCGGTGCATGGTCCCCACCGACGGGGCCGCGTGCGCTCGTAGCGCCGACCAACCGAGCAACGGTGCGAACGGCTCGTGGTAGTGCACGACGTAGGGCCGACGGCGCGCGATCAGCGCCCGCACCTGCCGTGACGCCCAGGGCGAAATCGTCAAGGGAGCCCGCGAGCCATTCGCCGGAACCGACAACAGTCGGCCGAACCGATGGATCGTCGCGGGGGCGTCGTACGCGCGCCGATCGGTGCAGTCCGGCGCGATCAGGTCCACGTCGTACCCGCGACGATCGAGCTCACGACTCATCGCCAACGCCTGCTCTTGGACCCCGCCAAAGACGCTCAGCGCGTACGGGCAGACGAGCACGACGGTTCGGCGAGTCACTGCGATTCGAATCGTGGCTGCAGCACGTGCCACTGCTCGGGGGCACGACGAATGAGCCCCTCAAGCTCGTTCGCGATCGACTGGGTCACCCGCGCCACATCGTCACGCAGTCGTCCGAGACGCTCGGCCGCGATGGGTGGCGTGACGACCGCGTAGTGGTCACGACCCGGACCCGCGTAGCAGGCGGCCGCGACCAGAGTCGCACCGGTGCGCAGCGCCAGCGTCGCCGGGCCCGCCGGGAGCGTCACCCGTTCACCGAAAAAGTCGACGGGAACACCATTGCCGACGAGGTCACGATCGCAGAGCAACCCGACGACGCCACCACGGCGCAACGTGTCGAGCAGGACTGTTCCCGCATGCGCGTCGAGCGGCTCGATGGTGATACCGATGCTCTCGCGCTTGGCCTTAAACCACTCGAACAGTGCGGGCGGCTCGAGGGCTTCGGCGACCGCGGTCATCGGCATGCCGATCTGGGCGAGGAAGGCGCCACCCCACTCCCAGCTCCCGACGTGGGGTAGCGCCACGACCACACCGGCGCCGGCATCACGTGCTGCGTCGAGGTGGCCACGCCCTTCTGCGATTTGGAACCGGTCCGAGATCGTCGTCGGCGAGAGCGCCGGCAGCTTCGCGCCTTCAGCCCAGTACTGTCCGTAGCTCGCCAGCGCACGTTCGACGAAACGTTCGATGAGCGGACCATCGGCCTCGTTGGTCGTGTCGAGGGCGTGCGCGAGGTTGACCGCGAGATTCCGACGGGCGTCGCGTATACCCAAGGAACGAGCGATTCGTCGCGCGGTCGTCACCGAGACCGATTCCGGTACCCGTTCGATGAACGCCCCCAGCGATCGGAAGACCGCGACGCGTACCCGCCCGGCCACGGTCAATGACGCGACGCGCGAGTCAGCGCCCGTCTCGTTCGACCGACGTTACGGTGCGGACGGGTGATGGGGCGGTGCAACGGCTCGGGTCGCGCGGCGACCCGCCAGACCCGCAGGAACCGGCCGCCAGCCGTCATAGCGGTCAAGACCAGCATCAGCCACAGGACGGGCACGAAGATTTGGGTTGCGAGCAGGGCCACACCTAACAGGATCATCCGCTCGGCGCGCTCCATAAGCCCACCCTTGGCCGACAGTCCGAGGCTCTCGGCCTTGGAGCGTTGATAGGAGATGAGGAACGTCGTGGTCATGATCGCGAACGGCAATAGCACGAGCTGGCCGTGGTCGTGCGCAGTCAAGTAGTACGCGACGCCACCCATCATGAGCGCATCTGAAACTCGATCGATCACCGAGTCGAAGAAACTCCCCCGTTGGCTCGCGCGGTGCGACGCCTTCGCCACGGCGCCGTCGAGCATGTCGTGGAAACCGGTCAGCGCCAACAGCACGATCGCGAAGTAGTGGTACCCGACGCCGATCGACCACGCGGTCAGCGCCGCGAAGGCGAGACCCGATCCCGTGAGGACGTCGGCCGAGACGCCTCGGCGGACGAGCCATTGACCCACGGGTGCCGTGGTGGCGTCAACCGACTTACGGAAATTGCCATCGAACATTGATCCCCCGGATCGTCTCCGCAATTCTATCGGTTTCGATGCTCATACCTCGGTTTGCAGGTACGGACGGACCTTATTCCAGGTCGACGCGAGGGATTCGGGCAGTACCCGGACCTCGCCGATCGTCGTCATGAAGTTCGTGTCACCGTTCCATCGCGGCAGCACGTGCGCGTGCAGATGCTTGGGGATCCCGGCCCCAGCGGCGACACCGAGGTTCATCCCAACGTTCATCCCCTCGGCGCCGTAGGCGCCGTCGAGGGCTCGCGCCGTTCGTCGGATCGTCAGACTGAATTCGAGGTACTCCTCGTCGCGCAGTTCCACCAACCCCGCGACGTGCCGAAGTGGCAGCACGAGAACGTGGCCCGAACCGTAAGGAAAAGCGTTGAGCACCACGAACGTATGGCTCCCGCGCCACAGGACGCCGGTGGACTCATCAACCGGCTGAGCCGCCAGCACGCAGAAAACGCACGCGACATCCTCACGGGCGTTGGCCACAACGTCGTCGCCACTGACGTAGCCCTCACGCCACGCCGCCGAGAACCGTTCGAGTGGCACTTACTGGTCCTCGGGTGCGCCGTGGTCGGCGATCTGCGCGACGAGAACGCGAGCGAAGTCGTCTAGAGCGACGGCCCGATCGGGGTCGTTAGACCCCCGGGCGTTGACCCCGACGGTGCGCGCACGGACATCCTCGTCGCCGACCACGAGGATGTAGGGAACCTTTTCCAGTTTGGCGCGCCGGATGCGCGCGCCCAGCGGCTCGGTCGCCTCTTCGAGCGATGCGCGAACGCCCTTGGCACGTAACTCGTCCACCACCTCGCGGGCGTACTCGTCGTGGTCGTCACGCACACCGAGTACCCGAACCTGCTCGGGCGCGAGCCAAGTCGGCAGATTTCCGGCGTAGTGCTCGAGCAACACCCCGAAGAACCGCTCGATTGAACCGAACAGGGCGCGGTGCAGCATGATCGGCCGGTGCCGCTGATTGTCGGCGCCCACGTACTCGAGGTCGAAACGTTCCGGGTGGTTGAAGTCGCACTGAATCGTGCTCAGCTGCCAAGTGCGTCCGATCGCGTCTCGTACGTCGATGTCGATCTTGGGCCCGTAGAACGCGGCATCGCCCTTCTTGATTTTGAACGGCAGCCCGAATTTCTCCAGTGCGAGACGCAGTGCGTCCGTGCTCTTCTCCCAAATCTCGTCGGTGCCGACGTACTTCTTCGGGTCCTTCGTGGAGAGGTTCGCAGTGAATTCAGTGAACCCGAACGCTCGCAACACGCTCATGACGAACTCGAGCAGCGACGCGATCTCGTCTTGGAGCTGCTCCTCGGTGCAGTAGATGTGACTGTCGTCCTGGGTGAAGCCCCGGATCCGCATGAGACCGTGCAGTGTGCCCGCGCGTTCATACCGGTAGACGGTACCCAGCTCGAACAACCGCAGGGGCAACTCGCGATAACTGCGCGCCCGGCTCTTGTAGATCAGGCAGTGCATGGGGCAGTTCATCGGCTTCATGTAGTAAGTGCCGTTGTCGAGCTCCATCGGCGGATACATGCCGTCCTTATAGAAACTCAGGTGCCCGGAGGTCTCGTACAGCCGCTTGTTGGTCACGTGCGGCGTGACGACGAACTCGTAACCTCCTTCGAGGTGTCGCGCCCTCGAGTAGTCCTCCATCTCCTTGCGGATGATCCCGCCCCGCGGGTGCCAGACCGCGAGGCCACCTCCGAGCTCGGAGGGGAAACTCAGCAGGTCGAGGTCGGTAGCCAGACGGCGGTGATCACGCTTCTCAGCCTCTTCGAGCTGGTGGAGGTGCGCGGCCAGGGCGGCGTCAGACTCCCACGCCGTCCCGTAGATCCGTTGCAACTGGGGACGGTTCTCATCGCCTCGCCAGTAGGCGCCCGCGACCCGCATCAACTTGAAGTGGCCGAGTCGACCTGTTGATGGCACGTGGGGGCCACGGCAGAGGTCCACGAACCCCCCAGCGTTGGCGTAGGCCGAGACCACCGACTGGCTTGCCACCTCGTCGAAGTCCTCCTCGGCTGCGGTACCCGTCGCCACTCCACGGATGATCTCAACTTTGTAGGGCTGGTCCTTGAAGAGCTGGAGACCGTCCTCGATCGAATACTCCGAACGGGTGAAGGGCTGGTCCTCGGCAATGATCGTACGCATCATCGCCTCAATGGCCACCAGGTCGTCGTCCGTGAAGTGGACGTCTTCGGGCAACTCGAAGTCGTAGTAGAAACCGTTCTCGATCGCCGGTCCGATGGCGTAGTGCGCACCGGGCCAGAGACGAGTGACGGCTTGGGCCAGCACGTGCGCGGTCGAGTGACGCAGGATCTCACGGCCGTAGTCACTCGCGGGCGTCACGATGGCGACCTCGGCGTGATTGGCCAGGGGCGTCGAGAGATCCGTCAGCTCGCCATTGACCTGCACAGCGAGCGCGTCCTTGGCGAGGCGCCGACCGATATCGGCGGCGAGACCCGCGCCGGTCGTCCCCTCGGGCAGCGTGCGCGTTGACCCATCCGGTAGTTGGACCGAAATCTCCGACATGACTCCCTCTCTTTGGCTACAGCGTAACGCCGAGCAATGTGGCCGCCGGGGCGACGTTGTAGCCGGCGTGCGCGGCGTCGTCGATGAGGCTGAGCGCGGCAGGAGTATTCAGGTCGTCGTCCAGTGCCGCGCGAACGTCATCAATTAGCGCACTGGGCCGCCCGGCGGTCAGTGTCGACTCCCACGTCGCCAAGCGGGACTGGGCACGCAGCAAGAGTTCGTCGCGCCACTCCCAGTCCGTCCGGTAGTGCTGGTCAAGCAGGGCCAGTCTGACCGAGCTCGGGTCAGTGCGGCTCACCAGATCCGAGACGAACACGAGATTGCCCAGTGACTTGGACATCTTGGTTCCGTCAAGCCCCACGAGGCCGACGTGGAGCCAGTGCTTCACGAAGGGCGCGCCGGTTACCGACTCGGACTGGGCGGCTTCACATTCGTGATGAGGGAACGCGAGGTCTCGCCCACCGCCGTGGACATCGATTGTCTCGCCGAGGTCGCGCAGGCTCAGTGCCGAGCACTCGATGTGCCAGCCCGGTCGACCCGCCCCCCATCGCGACTCCCACGCGGGCTCGTCGCCGAGCGAAGGCTGCCATAGGACGAAGTCGAGCGGATCGCGTTTGCGCGAGTCGTCGGGTCGGCCACCGTGCTCTGCGGCGAGCGCCAGCATCGACGACCTCGATTCGTGACTCACCTGACCGAAGCGAGGAAACTTCGCGACCTCGAAGAAGACCCAGCCATCCACCTCGTAGGCCAGCCCCTGGTCGAAGGTCTCGCCAATCAGAGTCAGGATCTCGGGGATTGCCCCGGTCGCGCGCGGCTCGGTGAAGCACGGCAACAGGTTTAAGAGTTGCATGTCACGTTCGAAGATGGCCATCTCCTCGGCCGCGAGGTCCAAGTAGTGCACACCGAGCTCGCGTGACTTGCGCAAGATGTCGTCGTCGACGTCGGTGACGTTGCGCACGCAGCGCGTGTCATAGCCGGCGTCTCGCATACGTCGCTGCAGGACGTCAAAGGTCAAGTACACGTAGGCGTGACCGAGGTGGGCGGCGTCGTAGGGGGTGATCCCACAGCTGTACATCGTCACGGTGGGACCGGCCTCGAGCGGGAATACCCCGCGGCGCGCCGTATCGTATAACCGCATCAGTCCGAAAGCCCTTCGAGTTTCACGTACGAATGCGCCTTGTGGCGGATATTGATCGAGACGCACACCGCCGTGAATGCCTCGACCGCGCTGGCCAGTGACATCGATCCCGCGATCACGCTGCGTAGTCCCGGCATCTCATTGACGAGACCGGCCACGAGTTCGCGCGCGGGCGCGTCGTCCCCAAAAATCACCACGTCAGCGTCGAGTCCGCTCTCGAGGTCCTCCATCTGGGCGGCGGGGAGATGATGGAAGGCCCCGACGATTCGGCTCGACGGGAGGGTCGAGGCGAGCTGAGCCGCCATCGAACCACGCGGCGGGTAGACCGGGACGAGCTCTCGACCCTCGCGCACCAGCGCGTTCACCATCGAGATGACCACCTTGTCGGCCAAGTGCTCGCCCAGCGCCTTCACCGTCGCGACCGCCGAATCCCACGGTGTGGCCACGATCACCACGTCCGCGGTGGCTGCTTCGTCGTTGGCGACACCACGTATCGAACCCTGCGTCGGGATCGCCATGGCGCCGACGACCTCGCCCGCCCGCGCGGCGTCGCGCGAGCCGATCGAGACTGCGTAGCCGGCCTTGGCGAGGCGCACGGCGACCCCACGGCCCGCCGGTCCCGTGCCACCGATAATCCCGATCGTGCCGTTCATCATCACCGTCCTTCGAAGTGCTGGAACTACGCTAACAAGATGGCCCTGCTCACGAATCACCGAATACTGATCACCGGCGTGCTGACTGACGATTCCCTCGCCTTTCGCATCGCCGAGCGTGCGCTGGCTGAGGGGGCGTCCGTGATCGTCACCGGTGCAGGACGGGGTCTGTCGCTGACCAAGCGCACGGTTCGAAAGCTCGGCGACGTCGGTGAGGTCGTCGAACTCGACGTGACCGAGCCCGCCCAGGTCCGCGCCGCCGTGGAGGCCGTGAGCGAACGCTTCGGTCGACTCGATGGCCTGGTGCACGCCATCGGCTACGCCCCACCGTCGTGCCTGGGCATGGGCATGTTCGCCGCCCCGTTCGAAGATGTCGCCACGGCTATGCACATCTCCACGTTTTCCCTGGCCACTCTGGTCGGTGCTTTCCGACCGCTGCTGCAGGCGAGCACCGCCCACGGCGGCGCGTCCGTGGTGTCACTGGATTTCGACGCCTCTCGCGCCTACCCCCTCTACGACTGGATGGGGGTCATGAAGGCCGGACTCGAGTCCCTCGGCCGCTACCTCGCACGCGACGTCGGCCCCGACCACATTCGCGTCAACATGGTCGCCGCGGGACCCATCCGCACGGTCGCCGCGAAGTCCATCCCGGGTTTCGCGCACTTCGAGGACACCTGGGGCGAGCGTGCCCCACTCGGTTGGGACGTCCACGACTCCAGTGCCGTCGCTGACACCACCGTCGCACTGCTCTCGCCACTGATGCGTCTCACTACGGCGTCAATCATCCACGTCGATGGTGGCGCCCACTCAATGGGTTAGCCCGCCTGGTCCGCGAACTGCGTCTCGTAGAGCACCCGGTAGAGCTTTCCATGCTCGAGTAGTTCGTGGTGGGTCCCGCGCTCCACGATGGTTCCTGCATCCACGACCAGGATCTGGTCGGCGTTTCGAACCGTGGAGAGACGGTGCGCGATGACGAGCGACGTTCGTGACGCCATTGTCGAGTCCAGGGCGCGCTGCACGGCGGCCTCGCTCTCTGAATCCAGGTGCGCCGTCGCCTCATCGAGCACCACCAACCGTGGCGACTTGAGGAGCAGCCGGGCGAGCGCTACGCGCTGCTTCTCGCCGCCCGAGAGTCGATAGCCTCGCTCGCCCACGACGGTATCGAGGCCCTGGGGCAAGTTCGAGACGAGATTCCAGATCTGGGCCGAGCGCAGCGCCACCTCGATCTCGTCCGCACTCGCCTCGGGCCGAGCGAACAGCAGGTTCGCGCGCACGGTGTCGTGGAAGAGGTGCGGATCCTGTGTCACCACCCCGACGGTCGCGTTGAGCGACGCCATCGTCGCAGCACGCAAGTCGAGCCCATTCATGCTGATGTGACCCTCGTCCACGTCGTACAACCGGGAAACCAACAGTGAGATCGTCGTCTTTCCAGCACCGCTCGGACCAACCAGCGCCGTCATCGTGCCCGGTGACACGTCGAAGCTGACGTCGTGCAGGACCGGGTTACGGGGCGTGGCGTCGAGCGTAGCGACCGCCTCAAGGGACGCAAGTGACACCTCCTGCGCGCCGGGGTACGAGAACGAGACGTGTTCGAAGTGAAGGGTCACCGGTCCGTCGGGGATCGCGACGGCGTCGGGGCTTTCGACGATCATCGGTTCAAGGTCGAGGACCTCGAAGAGGCGCTCGAAGCTCACCATCGCCGACACGTAGTCGATGTTGAGGTTCGACAGCTGGGTGAGCGGACCGTAAAGGCGCGTCACGTACATCGTGAGTGCCACGACCGTGCCGATCGCCAAGGTACCGTGCAACACGGCGACGCCGCCGTACCCGTAGGCGAAGGCGGTAGCGAGTGACGCCGTTAGGCCGAGTGCGACGAAGAAGAACCGTTGGTACGTGGCCTGACGCACCCCCATATCGCGTACCTCGCCCGCGCGGTGCTGGAACGTCGTCAGCTCGTCGTCGGGGCGCCCGAACAGCTTGACCACCATCGCACCGGCGACGTTGAATCGCTCGGACATGACCATGTTCATCTCGGCGTTGAGTTCCATTCCGCGATGGAAGAGCGCACCCAGCCGGCGTCCCACCATCCGCGCCGGGAACAGGAACACCGGCAACAACACCAGTGCGACCAGGGTGATCTGCCAGCTTAGGAAGAACATCGTGATAAGGATCAACGTGACAAGCACGACGTTGCCGACGACGTTCGAAAAGAGATCCGTGAAGGCCTGCTGGGCACCGATCACGTCGTTGTTCAAGCGACTAATCAGGGCGCCCGTCTGGGTGCGCGAGAAGAACGCGATCGGCATCCGTTGGATGTGGCCGTAGACCCGCGCGCGCAGATCGTAGATCAGCCCCTCGCCCACCATGGCCGAGATGCGCCGCTCGGCGAGCGAGAGGATGGCGTCGACGATCGCGAGTCCGGCAGCGAGGACCGCGAGTCCGATGATGACCCCTTCACGCCGCTTGGCGATTCCAATGTCGAAGATGGCCCGCAATACCAGGGGCGAAACCGAACTGACCACCGCCTCGAGCACCACCGCGGTCAGGAAAACCGCCAGTATCCGGCGATACGGCCGAGCGAACACGATCACGCGGCGCAGCGTGCCACGCGTGATCCGGTGGTCGAGAAGCGAACGATCTCGTCGTAACGACCGCATTCCCGCGCGGCCGGCGTGCATCGTCATCGTGGCTCCATTGGAACGAGTGTAGGAACCAGCGGAGGAACCCTACCCTCGAACGGCGCTGACAAGGATCAGTACGCCAAGCCCGATCATCACGCACCCTCCGGTGACTCGCAGTGCAACGAGTCGCATCGGCGAGCCCGCCAACCATTCGCGCGCTGTCCCCGCGATGATGCCCCAGGTCGAGTCACTCGCGAAGGCCATGACGCTGAAGATGAGGCCAAAGACGAGTAACTGGACCGTCACGCTGCCCTTCGTGGGCTGGACGAAGTGCGGGAACACGGCGGCGAAGAAGATCAGCGACTTCGGATTCAAGATACCCACCGTGAAACCCTGGCGGACGATCTGGCGCGGGTGTGGCCGTTGCGCTTCGCGCTCCACCATGGCTCGCGCGTGCTCGTGACGGTGACGAAGAGCGTCAAACCCGAGCCAACCGAGATAGCACCCACCCGCCAACTGAAAAACAGTCGTGACGGTTCGCGAGTGTGCGAGCAACGGCCCGAGGCCGAGCGCGACCACTACCGAAAGCAGCAAGGTGCCGATTGAGTTGCCCAAGACCGACAGGACTGCCACCGAGCGGCCCCACGCCACCCCCCGTGCGAGTGTGAACAGCACGCTCGGTCCCGGAACGATGATGATCGCGAAGGACGCGACGAGGAACGTGATGAGCTGGTCCCCAGCGATCACGCCAACCTCGCGAGGATCCACTCGAGTCCCCGCAGACAGGCCCCGATCGAGAACCCTATGGTTGCTGCGAATACGGCCGTCCCGACGCCGACGGTGCCGCCCATGAACCAACCGATTGCGAGGACCGACACCTCCAGCGAGACCCGGATGTACACCACGCTGATTCCGAGTCGACGGTGCAGACTTGTCATCAACCCGTCGCGAGGTCCCGGTCCGAGTCCTGTCGTGAGGTAGAGCGCGCTGCCCATGCCGATCGCGATCACCGCTGCGAGGACGAAGAGCGAACGCACGTACACCGCGCTCGGCGCGGGGATCGTCGTCGCGGTCAGATCCAAGACCGCCGCGATCACGACGAGGTTCGCTATGGTCCCAAAGCCCGGTCGTTCGCGCAAGGGCCACCACGCGCCGAGCACGACGACACTGATGAGTGCCGTTGCCCAACCGAGCGAGATGCCGGCGTGCCGGGCAACGCCCTGGGCGAACACGGTCCACGGCGTCGCGCCGAGGTGCGAGAGCACGAGCAGCCCCTCCCCGAGACCGAACAACACGAGCCCGGCGAAGAGGGGTGCAATCATCCGGGGCCGCACACTCCACGTGGACGCCGCCCGCCACGGCGTCGTCGGGATTCGATGACTGAGGCCCATGAGTCGCCGAAGTTTACCGAATTACTCGAGGGCGTCTACGTCCGGGCGAGTGAGCCTCGCCTTGACGCCGGTCCCCCCGAGAAGCGCGGTGATCGCCGACAGGACCATTAACGCACTCGCCACCAACAACGCGATGTGCAGACCGTTGGTGAAGGCGCCGTAGGCGGCGTTCACCACCTTGTTGATAATCGCCTGAATCGCGGCACCACCGCCGCGGTACTGCCGGGCCTTCGTGCCGATCGACCCCGTCGTCAAAGCGGCGATGATCTCGGCCCGATACGAGGCGGGCACGCCGATCTGGATGAGTCTTTGGGTGAGGTGGACGGTTAACTGACCGTTCACGATCGAACCCAGGATGGCCACACCCGCGACGGCCCCAAGTTCACGAGCCGTGTTGACCGTCGACGCAGCCATTCCCGAATGCGCGGCGGGTAACGCCTGGAGTGCGTCGGACGTCACCGGCACCACGACGATACCGAAGCCGATGCCCGCGAGCCCCATCGTCCAGCCCAAGGTCCCCAGTCCCACGTGCGTGCCGATAACCAAGTTGGTGAGAAAGACGCCCGCCGCAGCAAGGATGCTGCCAACCATCATCGGTGTGCGCGAACCCGTACGGGCAACCCAGCGACCGCTAAAGAGCGAGGCGGCCACCATCCCCGCCAATAGTGGCAGGAAGTCGAGCGCCAGCCGGTACGCACCGACCCCGACGACGACCTCAAGGTACAACGCGACGAAGAAGAATATAGAGAAGATGGCAAAGTACGTCGTGAAGGCGACGAAGTTAGCGCCGAGGAACGTCCGACGCGCGAAGTATCGCAGGTTCAACATGGGACTCTTCACCCGGGACTCAACGACGACGAACGCGACCATCGACACGACGCTGATCGCGTACAGCGTGATGATCGACGATGCCCCGTACCCGATCGACTCCGCCCAGATCGTGGCGAACGTAGCCGTCGCCAGAGCGACCGTGCTGAGCACGAAGCCGACGACATCGAGCGGTGCGTGGAGTTCGGGTGCGTTGTTGGGTAACGCTACCCACGCGATAAGTAGTGCCGCACCGCCGAAGAGGACGTTGAACCAGAAGATAGCGCGCCACGACCAGAGCCCGACGAGTACCCCGCCGATAACCGGACCGGCGGCCAGCGCCAAACCGGACACCGCCGCCCACGCCCCGAGCGCGCGCGCACGGCGTTGTCGCTCGGGGTAGACGTGACGGATCATCGAGAGCGTGCCCGGCTCAGAGCCGGCGGCCCCGACGCCCATGATGACTCGACCAGTGATGAGGACTGTCGGGTCCTTGGCGAGGGCACTCACGATAGAGCCCGCGATGAAGACCCCGACGCCCACGAGCATGACGGGCTTTCGTCCCAGCAGATCGCCCAGCGAGCCACTCACTAGCATCAGGCTCGCGAACGCCAGCGCGTAGGCACCCACCACCCATTGCAGTTGGGGAACCCCGGCGTGGAGTTCCGACTGAACATTGGTGAGGACCGGGCTGACCACGGTGTTGTCGAGAAAGGTCAGGAAAAGCACCGCCATCAACGCGAAGAAGCTCAGGTGTGAGAGCGCTGAAGTCAAAGGCGGTCGCAACGCGACAACGGCTGACCCTTCGGTCGCCACGACTGGATCATCGCTACGCCACGCCATCACACCACCTGCACCCTCCAACTCGATAACGGCCCCAACGGCGTCTGGCGTGCACTAATTCCTCGATGCGAAACCGACACACTAGCGAGTCGGTCTACGGAACGTGATCCGTGCCGACGTCGAATCCCCACCTTTCATGTTGCCTACGCTCACCGCACAGGCTCGGAGGTTCTTCACCATCGTCCCGCAGGTACCCGAGCCGATTTTGCCGGTCCTCACTTTGAACTTGGTCAGTGGCAACAGACCCTTGGCGTTAATGCTGACTGACACCACCGTCGAGATGTTGCACTGGGCCTGACCCTTCGCGGTCGCCAGGCATTCGACGATGAAGACCGAATCCTTCGGCTTGAACCCAGCACCACGCACCTTCACGATTTCGCCATTATGTAGGCCGACTGCGGGCGTCACCACGATGTGCGGCCGTGCGGTGCTCGCGCTCGCCGAGGCGCCCCCGACATTCGCTGCCATCAGCAAGATCAATCCCACCGCGCTGCGGACGAGAACTGCGCTACGCATCGTGTCTCCTCTCGAGGCGGGCGACGTATCGCCCTCGCACAAACCTCGACGTCGGTGCGAATGCGCTTCCCCGTCTCTGGCCCCATGGTAGCGAGGAAACGTTGTGCACTCAGCACCATTAATCAGGTACGAGGCAGCACGGTCGCTACGAAGGCTTCGCGGCGGATGGAATCGGTCACGCTAAAGCGGGCTGAATTTTCTTCAAACCGCGCGGGGCACAATAGAATGGGTTGAGGCCAGATTGAGACGTTCGTCTCGCGGCAAGGACGGGTCACATGAACGAGACCGCCCTCCCCACGACGAAGCGCTTGCCGTGGTTAATCCAAGGCGGCATGGGGATCGCCGTATCGGACTGGCGCTTAGCCCGGAGCGTGTCTACAGCCGGCCAGCTCGGCGTCGTCTCGGGAACCGCGATCGACGCGGTCTTCGCTCGCCGACTCCAGAAGTTCGGCGTCGACGACGCATTACGATCCGTGCTCGACCGTTTTCCCGTCCGCTCGATCGTTGACGATGTCGTCCGCCAATTCACGGCGGTACGTCGACGCGCCAACGGCCCGTACCAGAACCTGCTCATGTTGACCCATCGTTCGAAACGGCGTTCAACTGACCTTCTCGTGTTGGCCGCCTTCGCCGAGGTCGCCATGGCCAAGGCCGGACACAGCGGAATCGTAGGGATTAATCTCCTCACCAAAGTCCAGATCCCGACGGTAGCCTTGCTCTGTGGCGCGATGATTGCTGGCGTCGACTACGTCATGATGGGCGCCGGTGTACCCACCCATATCCCCGGCGTTTTGGAACGGCTCCGACACGGACTGACCGTTGACACGAAGTTGGCGTTGGCCAACGCGTCAACCGAGGACTCGCCCAACCTCCACTTCGACCCAGCACCGTACCTCGACGGAGCAAGTGGGTTGCATCGGCCCAAGTTCGTCGGGATCATCTCGTCCAACGTCCTGGCGAACGCACTCATCAAACGTAGCGAGGGTCCCGTAGACGGCTTCGTGGTTGAACGACCAATCGCCGGTGGTCATAACGCACCGCCACGTGGTCCGCTGACTCTGGACACCAACGATGAGCCAATCTATGGTCCCCGTGACGACGTTGACTTCGCCGCCCTCAGTAATCTCGGTCTACCGTTCTGGATCGGCGGTGGCGTCACTACCCCCGACCACGTACGTGAGGCCCGCCACCTGGGTGCGACCGGTGTCCAGGTCGGAACGCTCTTCGCTTACTGCGACGAATCTGGCATGGACGAGTCACTCAGAGCTCAGGTGATCAACAGCGTCGAAGTCGGCACCGTTGACGTGCGAACTTCCATACGCGCCTCCTCGACGGGCTATCCCTTCAAGGTTGTCGATGTCGAGGGATCGATCTCAGAACGAGAGGTGTACGAGAATCGCGTGCGCCGTTGCGATCTCGGGTATCTTCGCGAGGCGTATCTCACCGACGATGGCTCCATCGGGTACCGCTGCGCGGCCGAGCCCGTCAAGGCCTACCTACGAAAAGGGGGCGAACTCGAGCCAACCGTTGACTCGACATGCCTCTGTAATGGGCTTATGGCCACGTGCGGGTTGGGCCAGGTCCGCGCCTCCGGGGAGATTGAACCCCCGATCGTGACCAGTGGTGACTGCCTCAACGAGATCCGCACGTTACTGAAGGGCCGCACGACCTACTTCGCGGCTGATGTCATCGAACACCTCCGTGGCGGGCTTGACGAGTCGGGCTCAACCTCGGAGTGAACTCGCGTCGTTCGTTTCACGACCACGTTCGGAGTTCGACCACATCCGCCTGCGTCGTTGCGTAGTGTGCTCTCGTGGTCCACTGGCGCCGCGTGCAGCACTGACCCAGTTCTTCTTGGCCGCGCTACGCGCGTTTCGAGCGAGAACGCAACCAAACTCCCCTCGTAACGAGCCCGCTACGTGGTGGTGCGGGGCGCCGACGTTTCACCGCCCCGCTCCGCCACCCGCCACCCAATCAGCGCACCATCAGGTAGATGATGACGACCAACAAAAGAACGATCACAGTACTCGACCGGATCTTCACGATCAGTAACTCCCGCGGGGAGCGTAGGTCGTTTCATCGTGGTCATCCACCCGGTGAGGGAGTACCTCGAGTCTTGCGCACCTCACGAACTTACCAATCGTCCCTGATCGTCCTTGACGTGTGTCATTTTGTTTCTTCATGGACCGAACTCGTGTTCCCACTTGAATCTGTAACTTGGCGATCAAGCGAGTGCCGATTCGTCCCAATCGAACCACGGGAGACGCCGAACACCACGGCCGAAACCACGAAACCACACGCCCCAACAATCATGAGTATCACTCCGATTGTTGAGAAACGAAAACCATGCCCCTGATAGGTGATGGCCCAATACATAATCGCTCCCGCAGCGGCTGCGATAAAGCTAAACACCATTCCTGGAAGTCCCATATCAACTACTTTCTCCTTTTACTCAACAACATGTTGAGTGCACAAGAAGCAAAGTCCGGACTTCCTGTACCTGATTGTACCACTAACTTGCCACTATTGTATTCATAAGTATGACAATCTTTCACCATTACGCTTAACCAACGTTACGCACAGCGCTTATGGTTTACGATTTCACTTTTCTTACTGTCAGCGTTAATAATCACAACTCAATTACTGAAGTGAATGCTCTTTCGTGCTGACATCTTGCTCTGATTTACCCATCTCGGCGATCATCGAATGTAGTTCACGCCTCTTGGCCACCTGATAGACGATCAACTCAGCGAAAGTCGCCACAAGACCAACTATTCCAATAATAATCAGGACTATTGCTAGCGGCGAGTAATGCGAACTTCCACTCACCGCACCAGAAGCCCAGCCCATCACCGTACCGAACGTACCAACTACAATTGCGTACGACATCGTCAAGTTACTCATGGATTATTCCTCCCCTACGCGACCTCCTTACATGCATTATTCGCTGAGACAAGCGTCGCGTCTTTCTGCGATTATTTTACCAGTGCTATCGTGACAATTGACCGGCAGGCTACGCCAAGGTTTGCGAGGTAACAAAATACGAGTTCAGCGGCACAATCGATAGCAGATCGGTATAGTCACGCTTTGGAAATGCGCGGGGTTTAGCGGTGATTACAAGCTGGTGACGAGGGGCTCAAGCAAGACGCGGGCTCTGCAATTCTTTAGGGCTCTCCTTTTTAATGTTTGAGTCTGGCTTCACCAGCTGCGTGCGTTCGAGCCGTTGATCTCCGTGGGGTCGGTAAGGATGGCGCGGTACCACGTACCACTCCTGGTTGGACGCCCGAGGCCGTAGAGGACTACGAGTTTCCTTGTAGGGAACTGAAGAAGTGCCCTACGCAGTGACATCAGCAGTTGGCACCGCGGTCGAAGAGGACGCTAGTGAGGCGCCGATTAACTACGAGCGGGCCCTTCTCGACGGACATCTGACCCGATCGACCCGCGAAGACTTCGACGACGTCTCCTCGAGTTGCACCCCGCCACGATGGTCTTCGACGGCAATAAGGTATTCGGTCGTTTTCACGCCGCCCACGTCATTGCAATCACGTCCTAGCGACGGATCAGCGATTATCTCTGAAGTCCCGCCTCGCTACCGTGGCGGAGACTCTTTTTCACGCCATCACTCGGCACCTTCAGCGGTTCTACGCGATCGCGGGTTCGAACGCCGCCAACAATTCGGCGACGTCGTACGTGGCGAATCCAATGGACTGATCGGCAATGCCGTATGGCATGTAGAGGGTTCCCTTGTGCACGATCGATCCGCACGAATAGACCACATTCGGCACATAGCCATCTTGTTCATCGTCAGCTGGTATCAACAATGGTCGCGGCAGCTGGGCGATGACTTTGCTCGGGTCGTCACGGTCTAGCAACAAAGCCCCGATTCCATAGGTGCGCATCGGGCCCACGCCGTGATAGATAACGAGCCAGCCTTCTTCCAGTTCGATCGGCGATCCGCAGTTACCCAGTTGCAGGATCTCCCACGGCAGCCGAGGACGGTGCGCCGTTACCGTGTCCTCCCACTCATGCACGTCGTTCGAGAAGGCAACCGCGTTGGACTCTCGGTCATGGCGCGAAAGGGCCACGTACTCACCGTTCACCTTGCGCGGGAAGAGTGCGAGCCCCTTGTTCTGCGCCGCGTGACCGGCGAGGGGTGACGAGGTGAAGGTGATGAAATCTGTCGTCTCGAGTAACTGTTGGGTGACCGAGATGCCGTCAAACGCCGTATACGTTGCGTAGTAGACGACCTCGCCGTCGTCTTCGAATCGAACGAATCGAGCGTCTTCCATGCCGCTCGATTCATTCGGTGCCGTCGGCCAAAGGACCCGTCGTGAGAGGTCGATAGAGTCCTCGAATACCGCCCGGTAGAAACTCGCCGCGATCGCGTGAAGGAGTCGAGCGATCTCAGAGACATTGAGTCGAGTATCGCTCTGCGTCTCGAGCTTCGCGATCGCGGCCATGAGATCAGAGAAATCAAACGTCTCATCGAGCGCGTTAAGCACGGTCGCCGCGGTCTCGCCATCGTTGCCGACGTCGCGAAGTAGCGCGTGAAAGGACGTGCGTCGTAACGGTGACGATGATGTGGTCGCCACCACGGGGAAGGGATGGGCTTCGTTGATCGTGAGCTGACCAGTCGCATCGATCACGCCCGTTCGAAAGACGATTGACGAACGGTGGCCCTCACCGATTGCTCGATAACTAAGCACGACTCGAATCTCATCGTCCCCCATACCCGCCTGATTCGGGTGTGCGACAAGACTCGGATTGCAGATGGCGGCGCCTTCGATTGCGTATTCGTGTGTGAATGCGGCCCCAAGCAGACGTCGTCGATTCACCGAGACTGCGTCAGCGACGTAATCGATCACCCGATCCGCATGCGTGTCGAAGACCTCCGTCAAGTTCTGGTGACGATGCTCGAAGCGCGTCAAGAGCTCGGCGAGCTCACCCTCAACCTCGGACTCGCTCAGCGCGAGCACCCGCTCGACCGTGCTCGACGCACGTGACTCACTACCGCCGACAAGCTCCTGACCCGGAACAAAAAGTCGTGAGACGACGCGCGTAGGATTCAGACGCAGCCGAACCGGCTGCCTCGTCGCAAGACCCATATCCCTCATGTAAAACTCAGTGCGAATCGACGGGCGTGCTGCAACGTACTGAGCAACGCCACCGTCGACTCCGTCCCTTGGTTGAGATTGGGGCCGTGAGGGGTCAATCCGTCATACCCGCCGCCGCTAATTGCATCGAACATCTCTGCACCGGCATCGTTATCACCCATGAACCACGCGACCGCTCGGTCCAACCCGGTTAGCCATTCTCGGTCACCGGTGACGTCGTAGGCTCGGACGCTCGCGTCGGCGATGGCCGCCACCTCAATGGGCTGTTGATCGAACAGGCGCCAAGGGTCACGTGGACCTCTCCCGCCAACGGGAGTCACAGAAAGATGTCCAGATCGGGTTTCCATAGCGAGCAACCAATGTAACTGACGCAAGCCCTTCCCAAGGAGTCGCTCGTCGCCAAGCCAGGAACCCGCTGCGATCACCGCTTCAGCCAACGCCGCGTTGGCGTAGGTGAGCCGGTCCTCCGGCCATTGCCAGTCGTGGGACACGTCACCTCGATCAAGCACGTTGAGCCCCGCCATCAGTAAGTCATGAGCGTCGCGATTTCCCGGTTCGACGTGCAACACTTCGACCGCGCCAATCGCGGCCCACGCCATGGAACGTGGCCACGTTGACCGAGCCGTCGCACCGCGTTCGAACAGCCGGTGAGCTTCGCTCACGAGGCCAGGGCTCGGCGAGCGAGCGATCGTCGTACCTAGGGCCCACATTGCGCGACCCCAACAGTCCTCCGTTGACGGCTCACCCCACCAGGCACCACTAGGTAATCGCCGATTCCAGAATTCGCCACTCGACGCTTGAGCGAGCCCAAGAAATTCCATCGAGGACTCGGCTAGTCGACGCAACGTTCCCGTGACGAAAGGCTCGCGCACGATCACCAACAGCACGCGGGCGACGTCGTCAGTGCAATAGCCATGCTCAATTCGGGCGACGCCGTGATCCGCGTGCTCAAACGTACCGAACGGACCCGTCATCGCGATCAAATGAGTGAAGTTCGGTGACGCGACTGTTGTCATGCGTCTGCGTTCGCTCGTTGGAGGAACGGCCGAGCGGTGCGAACGTACTGCTCCGCGACCGCGTCCCAACTCAACCCCGGCGCCAGATTACCGGCTTCGCGGGACATGGCGGAAGCCAACGCCGGCTCGGTCACGATTCGTCGGATGGCGTCACGGATGGAAGCGGGATCACGATGATTAACAATGATCCCCGCTCCCGTGGCGAGCAATTCTCGCGAGTGCGGGAACGACGTGGCGATGACCGGTCGAGCGGCCGCAATGGCGTCGACCAAGACACCCGACGTCGCTTGGTCGGACGAGTCGTACGGCAATATCACTGCGTCGGCGCTGGTGATTACCGACGTCAAGTAGTCAAGGTCGTAATAGGCGTTGTCGAATCGAACGAGGTCGCCGACACCGTTGGACCGCACACGTTGCTCCAACATGTGCCGATAGACGTCACCCTCGTGCGCGAGGACCTTGGGGTGGGTGCGACCCATCACGAGGTACTGCGGTGTCGGGGTGAGATCCCGGAGTCCGGCCATCGCGTCGATTACCCATTCGATGCCTTTACCGGGTCCGATCAAGCCCCACGTCAATAACAGAGGTGGCGCACCGAGCGGCCGCTTGGCCTCTACCGACGTTACGGCGGCGCCGTGAGCAATAACTTCAACGGGGGTGAGGCCGATCTCATTGACCGCCTCCAAAACCGAGGCGGCGGCCTGTGTCATGACCACAATCTGATCGGCCTGGGCGATGACGGCATTCAAGATGTCCCGTTGGTGCGCCGTTGGATTCGGCAATACCGTGTGCAACACGACGAGCTTGGGAACGTGGACACCGTCGAGGACACGAAGGATGTCCGATCCGTCAATCCCCCCATACAGGCCGTACTCGTGCTGCACGATGGCAACGTCACAGCCATTCAGTGCTTCGATAACGCCCGTAGCCGACGACGGATCGGTCGCGACTAACTCGGCCAACACGGGGAACACTGACGTCGAATGCGCCTCGGGCCGATCGAGCACGCGAACCATGTTCACCGTCGCGCCACGCCGGCGAAGCGCTGTTCCCAGTGCCACAGAAAACGTCGCGATTCCGCATGGCGTCGGCGGCGTGCTACTCAAGATTCCGTATGTCGCTTGACTCAATCTCACGGTCATACCGTCCTCTTTGTTGGTTGCCACTGCGTACCCGTTCGATCGGTTGGTGCAGCCAGTGAGTGACGACGCCGTTCCTGGTTGACCAGTTGTGTCCCCGTGACTATCGCTGAGCCAGGGACCGCAATGGCACGACTATCACCGCTGTCTCCCCCGTCCCAGGTTCCTTGACGATGTTCGCCAGACGGGACCGTCATCGGGGCCTCGAATCCGCCACAACCCGCCCGAGCAACTTGAGCGCAATCATCAGGGAGGCAAGCGCCAGAATTGTGGCCACGCTCTGGAGCGCGCCGTAGATCGGCGGCGCCACGCGCTCGGGCTCTGGTCGCTCGACCGTAGGTGCCGTCGCGGCCTTGATGCCTGTAAACAAACGGTGCAGCAACATTGCTCTTCTCCATTTCGCATGGAGTCGTCTTGCCCGAACGAGTGACGATCAAATAGATCGTCCGACCCGAACCCGGCGTCTCGATAGATGAGGAAATCCTTCCCTCGTCGTCACTCTAATGGTGTTGTCTCAGTAACGAGCCGTGGGATTCGTGTTGGAATGCGCCAGCGGTACGTCATCGTCCTCCAGCAACGCGACGAAATCGCCTATCGCACGGGCGCGATCGACGAAATCAGGTAGCGGGAGTTGACTGCGAACTTCGTAGCGGTTTCGTCGGCCACTCTTTGCTCGAATGACGTAGCCCGAACTGATGAGATCGGCGAGAATCCCCTGGACGCGTCGCTCCGTGAGGTCGACTGAACGTGCGATGTCACAAAGTCGGACTTCAGGGTTCCTCGCCACATCGAGTAGGACCCGTGCGTGCTTGGTCAAGAAACTCCATGGCGTATCGGAAATCGGTGTCGAAACTACACTTACCTGAACTTCATTTCGTGTCATCTAGTTCTAGTGTACAGCCGTGATGCGCTCCTTGCGGCCACATCGGTCTTGATGAGTCACGTCAGGCACCAACTGGTTCGCGGATCCAAATTTCGTGGATGGCGGTTTCAGGGGGTTGTCGAAACGGGCTCCTCGAGTTTCTCTTGTGGCAGCATCAATCCGAGCGTCTCGCCCGCCCGTTCCGACGGAGACTGACCGGAGTCTGCAAATGACGTCGCAGCTAATCTCGAATCACTTCGATGTCGACTTGGAGCGCCCGATACACGGGTATGGCTCGTACATCGCGCGTGAGTAGAACCAGACCGCTCTCGGCTGCTGCGGCTCCAACGAGCGCGTCGTAGACGGATCCACCGGCGATTCCGAGGCTCGCGAATTTTGAAAAGAGCGCCTCAGCGGCCGACGGTGTCAGGTGCTTGATTGATGGGAAATTCGCGCTCATCAGCCGCACTACCGCTTCTGGCGATCGACGAGCGGGCGAGGGCAGACGCGTCAGGACCGAGAAAGTCTCGAATGCGGCGTGACCGGCGAGACCCAAACGGCGGGTGCCAAGGGCGCGCAGGGTGGACGCGTGGTGCTCGTGATCCTCGACCACAACGGCCACGGCCACGCTCGTGTCCGCGAGAACGTCCACTCCATCACCGTTGGTCGGCATCTCTCAGCTCTCGAACAAACTCATCAGTGATGGTGGCGTTGGAGGCAGGGATGACGAGACGACCGTCTCTCTCAACCAGCGAGTCGTCAAAGACCGGCTCGACGCGAAGTGACGCGCCGTCGGCCGTTATCTCGACTTCACCGGAATGAAGTCCTAGCCGGTCTCGAAGCGACTTCGGAACGACCAGACGACCTGCCTTATCAATGGTTGTCCTCACGCCATAATCTTACCATGTGCATGGCATAATTGAACACTCCCCGGCTGTGCATTCTCCGACGGGCGGGTGAAGATGGCACCGCGATTGACGACACCGTGTTCCTGCATTGGATGAACTCGATGAGTTGATCGACGATTTGGTCTTGAATTTGATCAAAACCCGAGTCGTGCGAGGAATCCACGAATAGCTTCACGAGCCAGTGCTTTCATGGAAGGCGCTGCGTAGTCGAACAGACGCCGCTTGAACTACGTGCAACGTTGCAGGTTCTTCAACTCTCGGTGGACCTTGAGGGACACAACAAGAACCGAGATACAGAACTCCGTGCCAGCGTTCAACCTCACTGAATCAGTTCGCGAGTGTCGTGCAGTCCAGTAGGGAAGAACTTCGGCGGATTCAATCAGCATTCATTCGGTGTGGTTCGAGTTGTCCGGTCAGTGACGCCGGTGTCGCGCACGCCGAACGTAAAACTGCCGAACCGGTGCGATGAGAAATGGCGCGCCGTGCAGAGATCAGCCCGTGGCGTGAAGGTGATACTCGTGAAGCACCTTCGCTGAAGAACCGTTGACAGGCTCAAAATCTCCGTGAAGAACGTCCGGATCGAGATCCACGCCGTTCGGCCACCCGATGGTGCCGGCAACTTCATCGACGGCCACCAAACCGAAGACGCTGACATCCTTCAACGTCTCGAAAACAGCCCCTTCGAGAACGCCGTCAAAGTCAAGTTCTCTGACGAGTCCATCCGAAAACGTGAGCAGAAGTCGATACTCGCCAAGGTGCTTCACTGCGACGATCCGGGCCAACGAGGACATGGGCACACCCTACCTGAGCGGTTCGATCGGTTCGAGAGCGTCTGGCTTTTGCGCCCGTTCCCAGTTCGTCAGAAGTTCTGCGCGCCGCACCACCGCCCACTCTTTGACGAGACGCTCCGCCGTCGTTGGGAGAAACCCAGCGAGGACGCTGCCATCGTCGATCCTGATCTGTGCCTCCTGACCCGAGTAGATGGCGTGAAAATACGGTGGAGCGTGATCCTTCCAGTACATGTAGATGACGATTCCGTAGAACTCAGAGAGTCGGGGCATATCAATGACGCTACGAACTGAGTGTGACGCCACATCTATAGGCCGAAGCGCAGAATCAGGAATACCGTTGTGATATCGAAAATGCGTGGGCGCTACAGGACTCGAACCTGTGACCTCAGCCGTGTGAAGGCTGCGCTCTAACCAACTGAGCTAAGCGCCCCGAACCACCAATGCTACTGCTTCGAGCCAATTAGATAATCCACGAATCCGTCTCGTTGTATCCTGCACCTGTGCCCGACTCCGCCGAGACCTCTCCCCAACGCCGATCCCGACGTCCGTCGGCCGTCCCACGCAGCGTCATTCTCGGTCTCGATCCCCTGGAGCAGAAAATTGGCTACATCGGGGGCTTCGTCGCCGCAGCCTTGGCCGCAATCTTCGTGCCGCGCCTTCTCAAGAACACGATGGTCACCGACACCGCAAAACCCACGGCGCTGAAGACGTGTCCGACGCACTATCACCTGGTACAGAGCGTCTGCCAGTACACACACCTCACCCACCCCTCGGACTGGATTCTCCAGTTCCTCGAGATCGTCATTCTGGGCGCCGCCGTCGCGTTCTTCTCGTATCGACGCAAGCGCGCAGGTGTCGCGGTCGCCGCGTTGATCATGGGTCTCGCTCTCGGGGTGGCGGGACTCCCCTTCTTGTTCCTCGGTGGCTGGCTGGTCGTACGGGCCTTTCGCCTCCAAAAGTACGGGGACGCAACGTTTTCCGGTTCCTCGAAGCGAGCGCGGGAGATGGCCCAGGCGAGAAAAGCGGCACGTGCGAGTGGCGCCACGTCATCGTCAAAAGATGACACGACCCGTAATCTTCCCGCACCCTCTAAGCGCTACACCCCTAAGCAGCGACCCCGTCGTCGATAGTCCATGGGCGAACTCGGACTCGACTACTCAACAGCGTGGGGACGGCGCTATCGAACCCGACTCGCACGCGAACTCCTTCACCGGTTCTTCCTCGGTCCC
>JAJZSX010000205.1 GCA_021849435.1 Actinomycetes bacterium
GCCAGCGCGCCAGGGCGTCGGCGTTGAGGGTCGTGTAGGCGTGACCCACGTGTGGGGCGTCGTTCACGTAGTAAATCGGCGTGGTGATGTAGAAACGACCCATCCGACCAGCGTAACGAGTCAGGCGCCCCGCTCCGATCGGATCTCGAGGGCCACGTCATAGGCGATCCGGTGCGCGACGCCCAGCTCGCTCGCGACCGCGCCCACCGCGTCGCGCACACTCGCGCCCGTCCCCAGGTGCGCCTCGAGCGCCTCGCGGATGACCGAGGCGGGCAGTTCGGTCGGCTCGGCGCCCGCGAGCACGACGACGACCTCGCCGCGCACCTCCCCCTCGGCCCAGTGCCCGGCGACCTCGGCCAGCGTGCCGCGCACGAGCTCCTCGTGCAACTTGGTCAGCTCGCGCGCCACGACGACGCGCCGGTCCCCGTAGAGCGCGGCGAGCTCGGCGAGGGTCGCCACCAGTCGCTGGGGCGACTCGTAGAAGACGATCGTTCGCGGCTCGCGCGCCCAGTCGGCGAAGCGGGATCGTCGCTCCCCGGCCCGGCGCGGCACGAAGCCCTCCATGACGAAGCGCTCGGTCTCCAGGCCGCTCACCGACAGCGCCGCGACCACCGCGCTCGGACCCGGGGTCGTCGTGACCACCAGGCCCGCCTCGGCGACCGCCGCCACGACGCGCCGACCCGGATCACTGATCCCGGGTGTCCCCGCGTCGCTCGCCAGCGCGACCACCGACCCGGCGGCGATCAGCTCGATCACCTCGGCGCTCTGGGCCATCTCGTTGTGTTCGCGCAGCGAGCGCAGCCGGCCCCGGGGGCTGAGTCCGAATGCGCTCAGCAGGACCCGCGTGCGTCGCGTGTCCTCGCAGTAGATGGCATGGGCGCTCTCGAGCACCGCCCGGGCCCGCGGACTCAGGTCCTCGAGGTTCCCGATTGGGGTCGCCACGACCACCAGAGCACCGGATCCGCCCGCTGGTTCTTGCATCGACGCCTCCGTTTGGCTAGCGGGTCCCTGACCGTACTAGCATTGTCACCTATGTCGAAGCGGACCGTGAAGCGCAAGTTACGCGCCAAGAAGAAGGCTAACCACGGCAAGAAGCCGAACTGCGGCCGCGGCTAGCACGCACCGTCCCAGGTCAATACCCGCCGCGCAATCGTCTCGGCGAGCATCGACGGACGGTCGCTCACCAGCCCGTCGACCCCCAGGTCGAGCAGTCGATCCATCCCTGACTGGTCGTTGATCGTCCAGACGTGCACGGCCACGCCCGCGTTGTGGGCCGCCTCGACGAATCGCTCGTCCACGACCGTGACGTCACCGTAGGTCTCGGGCACCTGGAAGGCGACCGCCGGCGGCACGACCGGATGGCCCTCGAGACTCGAGAAGAAGAACGTGGCCGTCTCCTCGGTCGCCGCGGACGTCGCGACGCTCGGCGCCTCGCGCCGGAAGGACTCGATGGCGCGGTCGAGGAAGGACGCGACGATGACCCGATGGGCGCACTCGAGCCGCTCGATCTCGCGCGCGAGCAGCGATTCGTAGGGCCGCACGTCGGGCGCCGTCTGCTTGATGTCGAGGTTGAGCAGCACACCGGGCACGGCCGCCACGACCTCCTCGAGCGTGGCGACCCCGTAGCGTCGGTCGACCGGCGCGCGGCCGCGCCACGGGTAGGCCGACGCCTCGCGGCCCGGCGTCGCCGTCGCGCCGGGCGTGAACCAGTAGGCGCTGTCGAGCTCGCGCAGCTGGGCGAGGGTCATCGCGGCGATCGCCCCGTGGCCGTTGGTCGTCGCGTCAACGGTGGCGTCGTGACAGACCACGAGCTGACCGTCGGCGGTGGCGTGCACGTCGAGCTCGATGGCGGTGGCCCCGGCGGCGGCGGCCTGCTCGATGGCACCGAGCGTCGAGGAGGGTCCTTCGAAACTGCCGCCCTGGTGGGCGAAGGCGATGACTCGCCGATCGAGCCAGTCGCTCACATCGAGTTCGCCCGCAGCTCGGCGGTGCGCAGCGCCACGACGTGCTCCATGTAGAAGGCGAGTCCCGGCACGAAGCCTGACAACAGCATCAGCACGAGCAGCCCGAAGGGCAGTCGGGCCTTCAGGGTGAACTGGAAGCACATCACCAGGTAGATCGGGTAGAGCACCACTCCGTGGCCGATGCCCACGACGGTGACGAGTGGCTTCATGCTCGTCCAGAGCGACAGGTCCACCGTGTGCAAGAGCAAGAACACGACGAGCACGAGCAGCGTCGTGCCGGTGACAAAGGACATCAGTCGGTAGCGCCGGAACGCCGCCTCCACTAGTGACCCCAGAGTTTCTTCTTCGAGCGGTCCGCCAGCTGCTCGAGGTGGTCGTTGTAGGCCGCGAGCTCGGGGTCCTCGTCGGCCTCGCGCTGACGAGCCTGGCGGGCCTCGGTGCGCATCCGCTCCTCGTAGGCCCGGCGCTCCTGCTCGTCATCCTCGCTCACGCGGTCCAGGTTGAGCAGCGCGTACCAGCCGAGCACGCCGAGCACGCCAAAGACCGGCCATTCGATCGAGTACAGGAAACTAAGCGAGTTACCCTGGACCGCTCGACCGACCTGCCACCACGCCGCGGTCGCGCACATCGCGAGCCAGGCGATGAGTACGAGGTGCAACACCAGGGCCTTTGCACTCAACCACTTCGACTTCACCGGGCCATCCTACTGAGCCTCCCCGTCGACTCATCCTAGGATGGCGTGGTGCTGTCCGCCGTCTCACCATTCCACTGGCGCGACGCGACCCAATTAGCGCTCGAACCGGGCGCGATCGCGCTCATGGTGCTGGCCGGGGCGCTCTACGCCTGGGGCCAAAGCCGGGTGCGGGACTGGCCGCGGAGCCGGAGTCTCTACTTCGCCCTGGGCCTGATCGTCACCTTCATCGCCACCGAGTCGTTCATCGGCGTCTTTGACCGGGCGTACTTCAGCGACCACATGGTCCAGCACCTGCTGCTGATCATGGTCGCCGGGCCGCTCTTTGCCATCTCGACGCCGCTCGAGCTCGCCTACCGCGCGGGGTCGGCGCGCCTGCGCGCGGTGCTCGACGGCCGGGTGATGACCACGCTGACCCAGCCGCTCGTCGCCTTCGCGCTCTACTTCGTCTTCATCCCGGTCTCGCACCTCACCGGTCTATTCAACGAGATGCTGCTACACGAGTGGATCCACCAGTTCGAGCACCTCGGATTCCTCGTCGTCGGCTACCTCTTCTTTCGCGTGGCCTTCGGGCTCGAGCGCGGCCGCACGATCCATCCCGGCCTGCGCCTCGTCTTCGTGATGGCCGCGGTGCCGGTGGACACCTTCACCGGGCTCGCCCTCGCGATGTCCTCGCACAACCCCTTCTCGGCCTACCGGACGCTCGCGCCGATCGGCTCGACGCCCGCGTCGATCCTCACCAACGTCCAGCTGGGCGGAGCGATCATGTGGATCGGCGGCGACGCGCTGATGCTGCTCGCCTGCATCCCCATCGCGGTGGCGTGGGTCCGCTGGGAGGCGAGGCGCACCGTCGAGCTCGACGCGCGTCTCGACGCCCAGGGCCGCTGATCTACAGCAGGCCCGCCTCGATGGCGAGCGCCTCGAGGTCGGTCTCGGGCCGAGCGCCCAGGTGCTTGATGATCTCGCCCGCGCAGAGCGATCCGAGTTCGGCCGCCTCGATGGGGTCGGCGCCGAGCGCGAGGCCGTAGAGGTAGCCCGCGGCGAACATGTCGCCCGCCCCGTTCTGGTCGACGACCTCGTCGACCTCGCTGGCCGGGACCGACACGACTCCGTGAGCCGTCAGGACATCGGCGCCGAGGGGCCCGCGGGTCACGACCGCGAGCACCCCGAGCTCGTCGAGGTTCGCGAAAGCGTGCTCGAGGCTCTCGACCTGAAAGAGGGCGAGGATCTCGGCCTCGTTGGCGAGCAGGACGTCGACGTGATTCGTGACGAGCTCTAAGAAGTCGCGCCGGTGGCGCTCGACGCAGAACATGTCCGACAGCGACAGCGCGACCATCGAGTCGTGCTGGTGGGCGAAGTCCACGACCTTCTGGATCGCCATCTTGGCCGGGGGCAGGTCGTAGAGGTAGCCCTCGATGTAGGTGATCTCCGAGCGCGCGATGAGCCGCTCGTTGATGTCAGCGACGTGGAGCCGGTTGGAGGCGCCGAGGTAGGTCGCCATGGTGCGCTGGGCGTCGTCGGTGATGAAGACGTGGCACCGGCCCGTGGCGCCCTCCTCGGGCGAGGCGATCGCCAGGTCCAGCTCGACGCCCATGGTGCGCAGGTCGTGGGTGAAGCGCTCGCCGAACTCGTCGTCGGCGACCTTGCCGATGTAGCCGCAGGTCCCCCCGAGGGCGGCGATGCCGGCGATCGAGTTGGCGACCGAGCCGCCCGACATCTGGATCGTCGGGCCCATCGACTGGTAGAAGGTGTCGAGCTGCTCCTCGCCGATCAGCGTCATCGACGCCTTGACCAGGCCTAAGTCGTGGTACACCTCGGCCGAGTCACGCGCGATGATGTCGAGCATCGCGTTGCCGATGCCCGTGACGGCGAGCCTCGTCGGACCCGGCTTGAGGCGAAGCGAGACGGGTGTCGGCGGAGTTGTCACTTAGCGAGCGTAGAAGATTTGCCTCTAGTGTTTCCAACTATGACTTCCCCCAATCCCTTCCGCCTGCCACGTACCATCGTCCCGCGCGCCTACCGGATCTTTTTGACGCCGGACCTCGAAGGCGCCACGTTTACCGGACGGGTCGAGATCGACGTCGAAGTCACCGAGCCCGTCGAGCGCGTCACCATGCACGCGAAGAATCTCGTCCTCGGACCGGCGACCCTCACCGGCCAGGGCACGAGCCGCCGCTCGGACGAGCCGGCCTTTGATGAGACCTACGAGACGGTCACCTTCGCCTTCGCCGAGACGATTCCCGACGGACCGGCGACGCTCGAGATCGCGTTCTCGGGCGTGCTCAACGATCAGCTGGCGGGCTTCTACCGCTCGACCTACACCGACGACGCCGGTGTCGCCCACGTCATCGCGACGACCCAGTTCGAGCAGTCCGACGCCCGCCAGGCCTTCCCCTGCTGGGACGAGCCGTCCTTCAAGGCCACCTACCAGGTCAACCTCACGGTGCCGAGCCACCTCGCCGCCATCTCGAACTCGCCCGAGGTGGAGAACGTCGAC
>JAJZSX010000206.1:0-3139 GCA_021849435.1 Actinomycetes bacterium
TGCTTGTGGCAAAGTTTGGCGAAGGCAGCGACCTTATTAAGTGCAGTTTCTGCGCGAAGGGTCAAAAGCAAGTCAAGAAGTTGATCGCTGGTCCGAGCGTCTACATCTGCGACGAGTGCATTGACCTCTGCAATGACATCATCGCCGACGAGTTCGGCGATCGTCCCGAGTTCGTCCTCGACGAGCTTCCCACGCCGCGAGAGATCTCATCATTCCTCGACGAATTCGTCATTGGCCAAGTCGAGGCGAAGAAGATTCTCTCGGTGGCGGTCTACAACCACTACAAGCGGATCCAGACGGGTCCGCTCCACGACGACGACGTCGAGGTTGCCAAGTCAAACGTGCTCCTGCTAGGGCCGACTGGTTGTGGCAAGACGTTCCTCGCGCAAACCTTGGCTCGGATGCTGAACGTCCCCTTTGCCATCGCTGACGCGACCGCACTCACCGAAGCCGGTTACGTGGGCGAGGACGTTGAGAACATTCTCTTGAAGCTGCTGTCGGCTGCTGACTTCGACGTGAAGCGCGCCGAACGCGGGATCATCTACATCGACGAGATCGACAAGATCGCCCGCAAGTCGGAGAACCCGTCGATCACGCGCGACGTCTCGGGCGAAGGTGTCCAGCAGGCACTCTTGAAAATCCTCGAGGGGACGGTCGCGAGCGTGCCACCCCAGGGCGGTCGCAAACACCCGCACCAAGAGTTCATCACGATCGACACGTCCAACATCCTGTTCATCTGCGGCGGTGCGTTCTCGGGCCTTGAGTCGATCATCGAGCGGCGGCTCGGCAAGAAGTCGATCGGGTTCAATTCGCCGATCGAAGCGAAGCGGTCCGGTGACATTGAGCTCTTCCGCTACGCCCTACCCGAGGACCTGATGAAGTTCGGACTCATTCCCGAATTCATCGGTCGGCTCCCCATCGTGGGGGCGGTTCAGCAACTCGACCGTTCGATGCTGATCGACGTCCTGACCGAGCCAAAGAACTCACTGGTCAAGCAGTTCCGTCAGGTCCTCGCCATGGATGGCGTTGAGCTGGTGATTGAGACCGACGCGCTCGCCGCGATCGCCGACCTGGCCCTAGAACGCGGAACGGGGGCCCGTGGTCTGCGTTCGATCCTCGAGAGTGTGCTGCTCGAGACCATGTACGACGTGCCCGGTCGCACCGACGTCGTGCGTTGCGTGGTGACCGCGGAATCGGTGCGCGAGCACGTACCACCGCTCTACGAACTACGGAAGGCGACGCGTTCTCGTCGCGCGAGTTAGACCGTGCGATTTGAAACATACGCCCAGGCGTTGGGCTGGCTCGAGTCCCACGTCGACTTCGAACGAGTGTCGCCGAACCGGCAGTCGCCGCCCACGCTGCAGCCCATCGTCGACACGCTGGCGCTGTTGGCCGACCCTCACCACGACTACCCGTCGATCCACATCACCGGCACCAACGGCAAGGGCTCGACGACGACGATGACGAGTGAACTGCTGCGAGCGACGGGACTGCGCGTAGGAACCTTCACCAGCCCTGACCTTCACGCGGTGAACGAGCGAATCGCGGTCAACGGTGAAGCCATCGACGATGAGGTGTTCAGCGACCTCATCGGGCGACTCGCCGACGTCGAGTCGGTTTCGGGGATCGCGCTGACGCGCTTCGAACTGCTCACGGTGGCCGCCTTGTTGCACTTCTCTGACGAGGGCGTGGACGTCGCCGTGATCGAAGTGGGACTCGGCGGGACGTGGGATTCGACCAACGTCATCGACGGAGACGTCACCGTTCTCACGAACGTCGACCTCGACCACACGGCGGTGCTCGGTCCGACCATCGGCGACATCGCGAGGGACAAGGTCGGCATCTTCCGCCCCGACGCCGTAGCCATCGTCGCGACGACCAACGCGATCGTGGTGGAGATCGCCCAGCGGCGTGTGGACGAACTCGGCGCGACGCCGTGGTTCCTCGGTGATGGCTTCGATCTTGAACGGAACGATCTGGCGCTCGGCGGACGCCTGCTTTCGCTGCGTACGCCGTACGCGCACTACGACGAGATCGTGGTGTCACTTCACGGTATTCATCAGGGGATTAATGCGACGACGGCGATCGTCGCGGCCGAGGCGTTCCTCGGGCGGGCACTCGGTGACGGGGTCGTGCGTGCGACGTTGTCGGCGGTGCGCATGCCCGGACGATTGGAGGTGATCGCCCATCGACCGATGGTGGTGATCGATGGCGCACACAATCCCGCGGGCATCGCCGCGCTCGTCGCGACCATCGACGGTGCATTCCACGTCGACGGTGAACGGCGTTGCGTGTTCGGCATGTTGACCGGTCGCAATATCGACGACATGGTCGCGCCATTGGTGGCGGCGGGATTCACCGAGTTCCACTGCTGTGCGCCCCAGTCGCCGCGCGCGGTCGACGCGGCCACGGTGGCGGCGGCAGTTCGCCGACACGGGGGTGTCGCGTTAGAGCACGGGTCAAGCGTCTCGGCGCTGGCGCACGCCCGTGAACGTTCGACCGACGAGGACTTGATCGTGGTGACGGGCAGCTTGTACGTCATCGCCGAAGTTCGCGGAGAGGTACTCCACCTGCCCTCTCGGCATCTACGTTGAGACTGTTAGATTTGAACGCTGTGAGTCAAACGCTGGTGATTATCAAGCCCGACGGGGTCGAACGGGGGCTCGTGGGCGAGATCCTCGGGCGACTCGAGCGAAAAGGTTTACGGTTCGTCGCCGCCGAGTTGCGCACCCTGGATGTTGACACCGCGGAGCAGCACTACGCCGAACACGTGGGGCGCGATTACTACGAGAATCTGGTGCGGTTCATCACGAGTGGGCCGGTGATGGTGGTCGTTGTGGAGGGGCCACCGGACACCTGGCAGGTGGTTCGCACGATGATGGGTACGACGAATCCCCTTGAATCGGCGCCGGGGACCATACGTGGCGACCTGGCCACAGTCATGGCGCACAACCTGATCCACGGCTCGGACTCGGCCGAATCTGCCCGGCGTGAGATCGCTATTTTCTTCCCTCAACTGGTTTCCTAGAGACGGTTGGTCGGAGACCACGTTCTTGCCCTAGCCTTACAGCGTGAGGAAGCGTCGGCGGCCTCGATAAAGGGTTTCTATGGTTGACAGTCGTTTTTCGCTCCTGGGCCG
>JAJZSX010000206.1:3149-5151 GCA_021849435.1 Actinomycetes bacterium
CACCCTGGTCTACGTGCGCGGTCGCGGGATCATTCTGAACGAGCCGTCCGTGGTCGCGATCGACGTGAAGGACGGCAAACCGCTGGCCGTTGGCGCCGAAGCCAAGCGGATGATAGGTCGAACGCCAAGCAACATCCAGGCGATCCGGCCATTGAAGGACGGCGTCATCGCTGACTTCGAGATCTGCGAGAAGATGCTCCGGTACTTCATCCACCGGGTGCACCAACGTCGCTTCGCGAAACCGCGCATGGTGATTTGCGTGCCATCGGGCATCACCGGGGTAGAACAGCGCGCGGTCATCGAAGCCGCGGAGTTCGCGGGAGCTCGCAAGGCGTACATCATCGAAGAGCCGATGGCCGCGGCAATCGGTGCCGGTCTGCCGATTCACGAGCCGAGCGGCAACATGGTGGTTGACATCGGCGGCGGTACGACTGAGGTAGCGGTTATCTCACTCGGCGGTATTGTCACGAGCCAGTCGATCCGTGTTGGTGGTGACGAGCTTGACGAGGCGCTGGTCGCATTCGTGAAGAAGGAGTTCCAACTAGCGCTCGGTGAGCGCACCGCTGAGGAGATCAAGATTCAGCTGGGGTCGGCGTACCCGCTCGAGAAGGAGTTGCGCGCGGAGATCCGCGGTCGTGACCTCGTCACCGGTCTGCCGAAGACCGTTGTCATCTCGACCGAGCAGATCCGCCAAGCTATCGAGGAACCGGTGCAGGCCATCGTGGACGCCGTGAAGGTGACCCTCGACCGCACGCCACCGGAACTCGCGTCTGACCTGATGGAACAGGGTATCGTACTGACCGGCGGCGGGGCCCTCTTGAACGGGATCGCCCAGCGTCTCGAAGTCGAGACCAATATGCCGATCATCGTGGCCAATGACCCGTTGAACTGCGTGGCCCTCGGCAGTGGGATGTGTCTCGAAGAGCTCGAGACGTTCTCTCGCATGTTGAAGTCCAGCCCGTCGCGTTAACGCGTGGTCACCGATCGTTCAAGGAGACGGGCGTGGACCCTCGGGGTGAGCACGCTGATCGTGGTCACACTGTTGTACATGACCGTCGGAGTCATCTCGGGACTACGTAGCGTGGCGAACCTCGTGATCACGCCGTTCAGTTGGACCATTGACGTCGTCGCTCGACCGATCGGTCACGTGTTCGCCGGCGCAATCAACTACAGCGACGTGGTCGCACAGAATGAACGTCTGCGCTACGAACTCGGTCGCGCGCAACTGCGCGCCGACGAGACCTGGGCGCTGCAACGCCAGCTGGAACAGCTCACGGTCCAGCTCCACGTCCCGTTCATTGGTTCGCTGCCGACGGTGGCCGCACAGGTCATCAGCATCTCACCGACGAACTTCGCGGCGACCTTTGACATCTCTAAGGGTCGCGACAGCGGGATCCTCGCCGGCATGCCCGTCGTCGCCAACGGTGGTCTCGTCGGATCAGTGATCTCGACGACGCCTCGCGGTGCCACGGTTCGATTGATCACGGACGTCGCGTCGTCGGTCGGCGTCACTTTCGGCAACGGACACCAATCGATCGTGATCAGTGGGGGAGGCGTGAACAACGGGCTCTCGGCGACGGCGGTCGATCTCAAGACGGCGCTCTCGACAGGCACCATCTTGACCACCGACGGACTGAGCGGCGGCCTCTATCCGCCGGGACTTCCCGTCGCTCGGGTGGCCACGGTCAAGCTCACCCCCGGTGCGACGACCTACAACGTGACGGTCACCCCCACCGCGGATCTTCGACACCTCTTCTACGTCGACGTCGTGCAATGGGAGCCCACTTCGTGAAGCGCGCACTCCTGCCGGTCGCCCTCGTCACGTTGACCGTCGTCGGACTGCAACTCGCGGTCTTCTCGGCGCTGCGCTTCGACGGCGTCGTGGTCATGCTGGTGTGGTTGTGGCCGTTCACGATCGGTCTGACGGGCGCGACCAGTCTGGCGATCTGGGGCGCCGTGATGTCGGGACTCTTCTTTGACACTCACAGTGCGGCGCCGTTCG
>JAJZSX010000207.1 GCA_021849435.1 Actinomycetes bacterium
GAACCACCGATAGGCGATCTGGGGATGCACCCCTTGTCGGTCTGCCCACTCACTCAAGTTCATTGCTTCGAAGTCTTGCGTAGCGGTGTCACATCTGGTGGCAACCCCAAGCAAGTGGTCTGTGGGTTCCCCTACCGGTTGCCGATCGCCGTCGCCTGCGGGATCGACCAACGGGGCCAGGTCATCACGTCGCCCCGTAGCACCGGGTTCAGCGGCATCTCGCCGGCGGCCCTGCAGGTCGACGCCCTCAAGATCGCGCGACAGGACTACCTCGACTATTCACGCACGTTCCTCTACCCGTCGAACTCGCTGATGGTCAAGACGGGGCTGTGGATCGAACTCGAAGCGATCATCGGGTTCATCGTGGGACTCGGCCTGGCGTCAATGATGGGACAGCGAACGGTCCCGGTCGTGTTGATGATCGTGCCGAGATCGTCTTCACCCCACTGCTATCACACACGGTGATCGCACACCTCATCGACGTTCAGCGAGGTGTCGTCGGTCTCGCCATGGCGCACCTCGAGCCCGGGGGGATGCCCCGCGCATTCGGTAGTGGTGGCGGCGGCGCGTCGATCGTGCAGGAGAGCACCACCGTCGCGGTGCCGGTGGTGCTCGGGTGGCTGGTCGTGTGGTGGGCATCGGGGCGTGGCGCATGGCCACACGCGATGCGTGATGGCAGTGCCGCTCTCGCGCGTCGCCTCCAACGCTGGCTCGCCGACCCCGTGGGGACCGACTGGTCATCGTGGCGTACGCGCCTTCAGTGAATCAGTGAATCAGTGAATCAGTGAATCAGTGAATCAGTGAAACGGCGGCGGTAGGACGGCGATGATGGCGTCCGCGATAGCCTCGTAGCCCGCGGCGTTCGGGTGGATGTTGGGACCGTACGGGGCGGCCGCGCACATCCACGTGAGGTGACAGACGGTCGCCACGTTCGTCGGAACGCGCTTGCCCGACCGGTGGGTGGTCGAGGTCTGGTGCAGGTGGAAGGCGCCCGCCACGTTGGCCATGGGCATGCCTTGGGACTGATAGATCGTCGCGAGCGTTTGGTCGAGCTGGCTGATGGCCTGGAGACTCGCGCGGGCGTGGATCCGACCAGTGGTGCCGTTGGCCTCCTGAGCGAGGTACGGGTCGGCGAAACTGAGCCCCACGAACGTTACGTTCGGGCCCGCCGCGGCCTTGAGGACCGTGAGGATGCTGGTGAGCTGGGGCGCCATCTGGGCGATGCTCTGCTGCACGCAGGTGGGGTCGACCACATGGGTTCGCAGACAGGGCACGACGGAGTTGAAGCCGAGGTCGACTGTGACCAGTCCGGTCTGATCGTGATGCGCATTCAAGAACGTGATCGCATCGGCCAACTGGGAGTCGCCTGAGTGGTAGCAACCGTCCTTGCCGTTGACCATTGTCGCCACCGACTCGCCTGGGCACCCCAGCTCGGTGAGCGTGAGCGATACCCCGTGGCTCGCCTCGTAGGCGAGCAGATCGTTAGCGAAGCCGTGATGGGTCCGGTAACCGGTGGGGTGGCGCGGCGTGGGCTGGACACCGACGGACACCGACGCGCCGATGTCGAGGTAGAAACCGTTCGTGATCGTGGCCGCCCCGGCGGCGCCGACGCCGCTGACGACTCCCGCTCCGGCGAGCATGGTCAGCGCGGCCGTAAGCACGGCGACACCACGCGTGAACACTCGTTGGAAACGCACCACTCGGACTCCTTGACGTTCGTAGCGCGACGGAGACCCGTGTTGAGCCTCCGTCGCGGATCCATTCATTGACCCCTCTACGGTACGGCAAAAATCGAGCGAGATGGACGTGTGTCACGAAGAAATGCATAAGAATTAAGGGTTCTGACGCCCGCGCTAGGGCTCGACGACGTCCATCGGTCCGTCGGCGATGTCGCCGCGTTCGACCACGGCCGGGAGCTGACGGCGCGGCCACAGGCTGGCCCAGGTCGCCCGGCTGCGGCCGGTGACACCCTTGGCGACCCAAGTTCTCGCCATGAGCGCGGTGAACACGAAGCCGACGCTGTAGACGATCACGAGGGCGAGCGGAGCGGCGACCTGCCAGGGGATGTGGACTCCGCTCGCGGCGCGAAGTCGAACGAGCGCGGGGATCCACACCATCTGCGAGAGGTAGACGCCATAAGAGTTGTCTGAACCTGACTGGACCATGGCACGGATCCGGGCCCGGCGTGCCGGGGCGGTCAGGTAGACCCCGAGCAGGTAGACGCAGAGGATGGCGCCGATGTTGTAGGGGATGATCAGGGGCGAGAAGACGTAGACACCGGTACGCAGGTAGGCCGGCAGGACGTGGGTGGCACCGACGTAGGTCAGGACCTCCGCGAGTGCCATGGCGGCCAGGGTCCCCCCGAGGATCAGCGCGACGTGCTGGACGATCCACTGGTGGATCTCGTCGAGGTGGAGCGCCACGATGACGCCACCGACGATGTAGATGACGTAGGAAAGGATGAGGCGGGTCTGCAGGAGTCCCGACACCGAGAGCACGGAGTGGTGCGAGCTCACCCACGCGCCGTAGGCCACTTGCCAGAGCAGGGCGCCCACCATCATCCGCCAGTGCCACGTCGGGTGGCGTCGGATGAACCGGAGCATGAGCGGGAAGAGGACGTAGAACTCACCGATGACGAGCAGGTAATAGAGGTGGTAGTAGCCGGTCGCGGTGAGGTGAGTCAGGATGCGTAGGCCGCTCCAGCTGAACACGCGCGCGGTGTCAAAGGCGTAGTAGGGGAACGTCGAGCGGGTGTTGAGCGACGTGTAGAGGAAGTAGAGCACCGTCCAGGTTAGATACGGCACGCCGACCGACATGAAGCGCCGCTTCGCGTAGGGCAGGATTGCGACCGTGGTCGTGCTGCGGTAGCTGTAGGTGAGCATGCACGCCGAGACGAAGAGGAACGCGTCGCGGGAGAATCGGGTCAACATGATCAGGCCGACGACTGTGGTGCTCGTCGCCAGCGGTGCGAAGAAGATGAGGGCGTGCGTGGAGATGACGGCCGCCTGCTTGACCGGCCGCATTGCGTCGATGTGGTCCAGACGGCGACGGGTGCCCGAGGGGGGCGCCGCTGGCTCGGGGGCACTCATCGGCGAACCGCTGATGACGAACGCATCATCACCTGATGTCCATCGTGGAGATCACGTCGAGCGGTTCGCTCGTCAAGCGATGCTTTTGGATCTTGCCGGTCGCGTGGGCGGGTAGCTGGGCGACCACTGTGAAGGAGACGGGCCAGTGCGTCTTTGGGAACCCCTCGGTGACGATGCGGCGAAGTTGGGCCAGCACCGAGTCGCGGTCGCAGCTCTCGGCCAGTTCCACGTACGCCGTGGGTACCTCGCCGAAGACGTCATCGGGTAGGGCGATGACCGCCACACCGCGCACATGCTCGATTCCGAGGAGTGCGTCTTCGAGCTCGCGCGGGAAGATCTTCTCGCCGCCCCGATTGATCACGTCGTCGTTTCGTCCGACGAGGTAGAGGTAGCCGTCCTCGTCGAGGTAGCCGAGGTCGCCGGTGCGCAACCACCCGTCGGCGCTGAAACGGTCCTCGTAGCCGACGCTCTCGTAGCGCGTGATCACTGACGGTCCGCGTATCTCAACGTGGCCGACGATGGTAGACGGCACCGTTGGATCGGACTCGTCCTCGGCGAAGGGCACGATGCGCAACTCCACACCGACCGGGACGCCAGCCGAGCCGGGTTTGTGTTCCCCGTCAAGGGGATTGGCGCTGATCTGACTCGCGGCCTCGGTCATGCCGTAGGACTCGATCACCGGGATGGCGACGGTGGACTGGAACTGCGCGAAGACGGCCGGAGAGAGCGGCGCGGACGCCGAGCGGACGAATCGGATGCGCTCGGCGATGACCTCGGTCTCTCTCAGGTTGGACAGCCGGGCGATGATCGCCGGCACCGCGTTGATCCACGTGACCTCGTACTGGTCGGCCAGCGCCCAGAAGTCGGTGCGATGGAACCGCTCGTCCAAGACCAGGGACGAGCCGGCGACGAGGGACGCCAACAGGCCGACGACTTCGGCGTTGATGTGCCAGAGCGGGAGGGGATTGAGACCGCGGTCGGCCGGGGTGAGCTGATTGTGTGTCGCGATGAGTGTGGCGGTATGGAGCAGTTGCGCGGCGGGCAACGCCATGACCTTGGGCGTGCCCGTCGTGCCCGAGGAGGCGAGGATCACCCCACCAGTGTCGAGCGGCGCGGCGCCGGTCGCCGACACAGACGTCGGCATCGTGCGAACGTCATGCCAGTTCGGGGTGACCGTGCCGGGGCGGTCAAGATCGCTGAAGACTGCGCGCACCCCGAGACGTCGGAGTCGGGCGTTGAGGGTATCGACGTTGATCGGGTTCATGGTGGGGTCCAATGGGGCGACCCAGAGGCCGCAAGCGATGATGTCGAGGAACGCCTGCGCGAACTCGAGGGGGTCGCGGATGAGGAGTCCTACCCGGTCGCCGCTGCGCAAGGCGAGTTCACTCAGTCGCGAGGACCACCACGCCCTCGCCCGCTCGAGGTCGCCAAAGGACACGACGTCGCTGGAGCGCAGACGCAGGAGGTACGGTGCGTCCCCGTACTGTTCGGACCGTCGCGCGATCAGAGCGCTCAGGGACTGCGAGTGCGGTTCGCTCACGAGACTCCTCGGGCACTCACCCGTCGTTTTGGGACGCGACGGAACGGGCGGGTGCCGTGCTGCGTTGCGGGGTTCGCTCGGTGGTGGCGCATTCAGTGGGTCTGGGTCCAGACTGCCTTAGTTTCGAGGAACTCATCGATGTGCTCGACGCCGCCCTCGCGGCCGTAGCCGCTCATCCGGTAGCCCCCGAAGGGAACGGCGGGGTCCATCTGGCCGTAGCAGTTGACCCAGACAGTTCCGGTGCGCAGGACCCTCACGGTCCGAGTGGCCTTGGTGAGGTCGTTGGTCCACACGCCGCCGCCCAGACCGAAGGGACTGGCGTTGGCGAGCTTGATGACGGACTCGTAGTCGTCGAAGGCCATGACCGAGACGACCGGTCCGAAGATCTCCTCTTTGGCGACGCGCATGTCGTTGTCCACATCCGTGAAGATCGTCGGCGCCACGAAATAGCCATTCGCGTAGTCGCCCTCGGTGAGTCGCGTACCCCCGGTGTAGACGGCGGCCCCCTCGGCACGTCCGACG
>JAJZSX010000208.1 GCA_021849435.1 Actinomycetes bacterium
GACCGGGCTTAGCGAAGCCGACAGGGCGGTCCTGGGCGAACTGGCCGAGCGGACGCCCATCGTCGTGGCGAGCAACTTCTCCATCGGCGCGGTGTTGGCTGAACGGTTCGCGGCCACGGCGGCACCGTTCTTCGATCGGGTCGAGATCATCGAGTTGCACCACGACGGCAAGGTCGACGCGCCGTCGGGGACCTCGATCGCGACCGCCCGTGCCGTCGCGCGGGCCCGCCAGCGAGCGGGCCGCACGACCGACGCTGAGCCGACCCTTCGTCAAACTGTCGAGGGCGCCCGTGGCGCTTCTGTCGAGGGCGTGCCAGTGCACGCCGTTCGCCTGCCGGGTCTGGTCGCGCACCAAGAGGTGCTCTTCGGCTCGCCCGGCGAGGGTTTGATAATCCGCCACGACTCCTATGACCGGTCGAGTTTCGTCACCGGCGTTGCCACGGTATTACGCCACCTGCCGTCCACACCGGGCCTCGTCGAGGGGCTCGACCGTTTTATCGACGGCGTGTGAGCGGCACCTCGGGTCACTGGTAACTTCGAGGTATGGCGTCACCAACCTTCGGAACGGTTTTGACCGCCATGGTCACGCCGTTCAGCGACGACGGCGCTGTCGATCTCGACACGGCCGCCGCGGTCGCGCATCATCTCGTGACGAGCGGGAGTGACGGCATCGTGGTCGCGGGTTCGACGGGCGAGGGCACCGCGCTCAGCGACGACGAGAAGATGGACCTCTTCGCGTGCGTCGCCGCAGCGGTGAGCGTCCCGGTGCTCGCCGGGTCGACCTCGTCGGACACGGCCCGCTCGGTCGCCCTGACGCGGCGCGTCGCCGATACGGGCGTCGCGGGTGTGCTCGCGACGACGCCGGCCTACGCCCGGCCGAGCCAGGCCGGCATCGCCGGGCACCTGGGCGCGATCGCCGAGAGCACCCCGCTGCCGGTCATGCTCTATGACATCCCCTCGCGCACCGGTCGCAAGATCGCCGCGACGACCACCATTGAACTCGTACGCGAACACGCCAACATCCGTGCGTTGAAGGACGCCTCGGGTGACCTGCCCGGCGCCGCGCACGTCAAGGCCGTTCTCGGCGATGACCTCGACCTCTACAGCGGCGACGACTCGCTGCTGCTGGCGTTCCTCGCCATCGGCGCGACGGGCATCGTCTCGGTCGCCGCCCACTGGGCGGGACCCGAGTTCGCCGCGATCGTGGCGAGCGTCGCCAAGGGGGACTGGGTCATGGCCCGCGAGCTCAATGAGCGACTCGCGCGCAGCTGTTCCTTCGAGTCAACCGAGTCGGCGCCCAACCCGATCCCCGCGAAGGCCGCCATGCGATCCCTCGGGTTCGCCGTCGGTCAGTGTCGCTGGCCACTCGGGCCGATCGGCAGTGACGTCGACGCGACCGCCGCGTCGGTGGTCGCCGAGCTTCGAGCCGCCCGTGGCTAACGAACGCGTCCGGATCACCTTCCTCGGTGGTCTCGGTGAGATCGGTCGGAACTGTCTCGCGCTCGAGCAGGACGGCCGCATCGTCGTGATCGACGCGGGTCTCATGTTCCCCGAGCCGACGATGTACGGCGTCGACCTGATCCTGCCCGACTTCCGGTGGTTGATCGAACGACGCGACCGGGTCGACGGCATCGTGTTGACCCACGGTCACGAGGACCACACCGGCGCCCTGCGGTACCTGATCAAGGACGTCAACGTGCCGATCTACGGCTCCGCACTGACTGTGGGCTTCGCTCGCCACCGGCTGAGCGAGGCGAAGCTGGCGGCCAAGTGTACCTTCATCGAGGTCACCGACGGCGAGCGTTGTCGCATCGGTCCCTTCGAATTCGAATTCATCCCCGTTACCCACTCGGTGCCGAGCGCGCACGCGCTGGCCGTGCGGACCTCGGTGGGCATCGTGGTGCACTCGGGCGATTTCAAGTTGGACCAGACCCCGATCGACAACCGTCGCACCGACCTGGCTCGACTCGGCGCGATTGGCGACGAAGGCGTCGCGCTGTTGCTGTGCGACTCCACGAACGCCGAGGAGCCGGGGTTCACGAACTCCGAGCGCACAGTCGGCGGCGCGCTACGCCGGCTCTTCCTCGAACGGCCTCAGCGGCGCATGGTCGTCGCGTGCTTCGCGAGCCACATCCATCGGGTCCAGCAGATCATCGACGTCGCGCGTGAGCAGGGGCGCAAGGTCGCACTCATGGGACGCTCGATGGAGGCCAACGTCAAGCTGGCGCGCAAACTGCACCTCTTGCACGCCGACGCCGCGGACTTCATCGACATCGAGACCGTCGACCGCTACGAGCCAGGCCAGGTCTGCGTGATCTGCACCGGCAGTCAGGGCGAGCCGATGGCGGCGCTGACCAAGATGTCCCGCGGCGACGCGCGGTCCTTGCGCGTCGGCGTCAACGATACCGTGATCTTGAGCTCACACCCCATTCCCGGCAACGAGTGGTCGGTCGGGCGCGTCATCGACGATCTGCACCGCGCCGGCACCGAGGTCATCGACTCGAGCCAAGAGCCGGTCCACGCGTCGGGCCACGCCCGCCAAGGTGAGCTCCGTACGTTCCACCAGCTCGTTCGCCCGCGCAACTTCGTGCCGGTGCACGGCGAGTACCGCCACCTCGTCCACCACGCCGAACTCGCCCGGTCGATGGGGCTGTCCAACAAGCACATCCTGCTCTGCGAGGACGGCGACCAGATCGAGGTACGCGCCGATGGGATCCGTCGCGCGGGCGAGGTACCGGCCGGTCTGCACTACATCGACGGCTCGGCTGGCGATCTCGACGAACGACCGCTCGAGGAGCGGCGCATGCTCGCCGAGTTCGGCGTACTACTGCTGTCGGCGGGCGTCGACGGCGAGCTCGCGCGGATCGTCCAGCCGGTGCGGGTCGTCGCTCGCGGCTGGTTCGACGGCGAGACCGACCGTCAGTTGATCACCACGGTCACCGACGCCGTCCGCGTGGCGATCGACGAGGCGCTCGCCGACGGCGAGCGCGACGAGAGCGCGCTCAACAAGGCCGCCCAACGGGCCGCGGGACGTCTGCTTGGTCAGCGTTTCCGTCGTCAGCCGGTGCTGATGACGGCGGTCGTCGTCTACTGATTCAGGAGTCGGACTTGTCCGGCTCGCCGTGGTCGGCGTTCGCCCGGCCGAGCCGCCAGTAGGCCTTGTGACTGATGTCCTGGTCGCGAAGACCGCGGTCGCGTAGCGCGTCGCGCACGGCGCGCACCACCGAGAACTCGCCCAAGACGTAAGCGTGACCCTGGTCGGGCGGGAAGGCGAAGGCACTCAGTCCGCTCAGCAGGCCGGCGGGGTCGTTGCGACTCCGCTCGCGCCGGTCCACGAAGATCCCGGTGACGCCGAGCCCCTCGTCGAAGTCGGCCGTCAGTGCGTCGTCGTCCTGGTCGATCTCGACGATGAAGATGGCCCGTCCGGGGGTCTCGATGCTCTGGGCGAGACGGTAGAACGCGGCCAGCCCACTCACGTCGCCGATGAACAGATGCCAGTCGGCCGACTCAGCGAGCGTGATCTTGCCCCGGGGACCAATGACGTCGACCGCGTTGCCGGCGGCGGCCGACTGGGCCCAGGTGCTGCCCGCGCCGACGTGGTCGGTGCTCACCCAAATCGAGAACCGGTGGTTGTCGTAGTCCACCGAGCGAACCGTGTAGCGGCGACGGACGTGATGACCGTCGTGGCGGACGCGGACCATGACATCGTTACCCGGCACGCCCGCGAGTCGTGGGTCGCCGTGCAGCACGACCTCGTGCAGCGACGCGCAGATCGGTCGGGCGCTGACGACGGAGCAGGAGGCCGTGCGCGCGCCGAGGCGTTCGGCGAGTTCGGTGGAGGAGCGATGGGCTGATGGCACGTCGCAAGCCTAATGGGGCAGAAATAGCCCGGCGAGAACTCGGGTTCGGTAAGTTGAGTGGGTATGGCCGCACCCCGACACGCTAAGAAGACGCCCGCGCGCGCTGGTTCGGCGCGCGGCGCGACTCGCGCGACTCAGCCACCCTCGTTGTGGCAGCGTCACGGCCGTGACGTCTGGGTGCTCGTTCTGGTGGTGTTCGGCATCTTGATCGGTCTCGCCGAGGTGCACGCGCTCGGACCGTTCGGTCGCTGGCTCGCGAGCGTCGTCGGAGACCTACTTGGGGTCGGTCGGGTCATCTTGCCGCTCGTGCTCATCGGGCTCGGGGTGGCGATTCTCTGGGGCAAGGTCGAGGTCGACAACGCGCGCCTCGGCTGGGGGCTCACGCTGGGCCTCATCAGCGTGACCGGTCTCGGCGACCTGATCGGGGGGCGTCCGTCGACGAGCGCCACGGCGAGCGCGCTCGGTCGAGCTGGCGGGTGGCTTGGCGTCGTCGTCGGGGGCGGTCTCGTGCGGGGACTCGGCGAGGTGGGCGCCGTCGTGGTGTTGTTAGCGGTGTTGGTCGTGGCGGTGATCGTCACCACCGGCATCGGCTTACGCACGCTCGCGGCGGCCAGCGTGCGCGCCGTTCGCGTGGTCGTTCGTGCTCTCGGTCGTTGGTGGTCCAGTCGGCCGCGCCCGGCCGAGGTCGACGAGCTAGAGGCGACCCCCGCACCCGCGAAGCCCCGACGCACGCGCGCGGCGCGCAACGACGAGCTGTCCCCGGTGGACGATGCCGTCGAACTCGAGGCGACGCCCTGGCCGACGGAGGAGTCGCCCGACGCTCAGGACGCGCTCGACGCAGCCCGCGACGAGTGGGTCCCCGTCGAGGCACCCGTCGCACCCGCGCCGGTGGTCGTACCCGACGCGCACGAGACGTCGTGGTCGTTGCCGCCGCTGACGCTGCTCACTCGCACGCGCGAGCAGCGTCAGGACCGCGCGAGCGTGGAGCGGGCGGGCGCCGAGCTCGTCGAGGCCCTCGCCGCTCACGGCGTCGAGACGGTCCTCGTCGGTTTCACCGTCGGTCCCACGGTCACGCGCTTCGAGCTTGAACTCGGTCCCGGGATCAAGGTCGCCCGGTTGACCGCGCTCAGCCGGGACATCGCCTACGCGATGGCGACCCCAGACGTGCGCATCCTCGCACCCATCCCGGGACGTTCGGCCATCGGCGTCGAAGTGCCGAACCGGAACCGGACCCTCGTC
>JAJZSX010000209.1 GCA_021849435.1 Actinomycetes bacterium
ATCTGACGAAGGACTCGACGACCCGGCCGTCCTTCAGGGCGAACACCGACGGGATCGATTGCACGCCGAAGGCCTGGGCCGTGCGAGGGTTGGCGTCGACGTCCACCTTCACGAGTTCGACCGCACCGTTGGTCTCGCCGATCACCTTCTCCAGCGTCGGGGTCAGCGTGCGACACGGCCCGCACCAGGCCGCCCACAGGTCGACCACGACCGGAACCGATTTGGAGCGCTCGATAACGGCCGTACTGAACGTGGCGTCGGTTACGTCGGTCACGGCCGAATTCTACCGGCGCCCACCACCGTGACCGTCACGGCGCTCAGCGAGCGGCGAGCTTCGTGATGAACTTGCGCACCGCGCGCTCGCTGCGCGCGCCGACGAAGGAGTCCACGACCTGACCATCCTTGAAGGCGAAGACCGACGGGATGGACTGCACGCCAAAGGCCTGGGCGGTGCGAGGGTTCTTGTCCACGTCCACCGCCACCAGCTCGACGGTCCCGGCACTCTCGTCCACCACCTTCTCGAGAATGGGGGTCAGGACTCGGCACGGTCCGCACCAGGCCGCCCAGAGGTCGACGACGACGGGCAGGGTCGCCGAGCGATCGAGGACCATCGCGGAGAATGTGGCGTCAGTGGCGTTGTGCATGAACCCAGGCTACCGTCGCGCCATCTCGGCCGCTCCGCTCGCTGTTAGCCTCCTCGACTATGGAGACGATCACGGGCATCAACGTCGGTCCGGTGACTGACTGGCTGGCCGAGCACGTCGGGCTCGTCGCGCCCCTGGCGTTCGAACTCATAGCGGGGGGCCGGTCCAATCTCACGTTTCGCGTCACCGACGCCACGTCGCGCGCCGTGGCGTTGCGCCGACCGCCCGTGAGCCACGTGCTGCCCACCGCGCACGACATGGTGCGCGAACACACGATCATCGCGGCCCTGGAGCCGCTCGGCGTACCCGTCGCGAAGCCGCTCGGGCTGTGCACCGACCTGTCGGTGAACGGCAGTCCGTTCTACGTGATGGCCTTCGTCGATGGCTTCATCCTGCGCGACCGCGACCAGGCCGAGGAGGCCTTCGGCGAGGCGACCCGCGCCACCATTGGCGAGAACCTCGCCGCCACCCTGGCTCAGCTGCACGACGTCGACCCGGACCAGGCCGGCCTCGGCGACCTGGCTCGCCACGACGGCTACGTGGAGCGCCAGCTACGGCGCTGGCGCACGCAGTACGAGCAGATGCGCGTGGACGGCGCCGATCACCACCGACTGATCGAGGACGTCGGCGACCGCTTGGCGGCGCGGATTCCCCTCCAGCAGCGAACCTCGATCGTGCACGGCGACTACCGCCTCGACAACACGGTGCTCGACCGAACGGGTTCGGTCGCCGCGATCCTCGACTGGGAGATCTGCACGCTCGGCGACCCCCTCGCCGACGTCGGCGTCATGCTCGACTACTGGGCCGAACCGACCGACGAGGTGGCCGCCCTGCTCGGCGCGGCACCGTCCACCGCACCGGGTTTCATCAGCCGCGCGCAGCTGCTCGGGGCCTACGGCCGCCACTCGACTCTGGACCTCAGCGCGGTCGCCTACTATCAATCCTTCGGATATTGGAAGCTGGCTTGCATCCTGCAGGGCGTCTACGCGCGATACATCGCTGGCGCGACCGCGGGTGACCAGGGCAGCGTCACGGAATTTCCCACGCACATCGCAACGCTGGCGGAACTCGCTCGCCAGATACTGGAGCAGTAATGGACGACGAAATCTACGACCGCATCATCTTCTTGGCGGACCCGGTGCTCAACGAGCCCGTGCTCGTCATCGGCCTCGAGGGGTGGATCGACGCGGGACTCGGCGCGAGCACCGCCATGTCCACGCTCCTCTCGACCATCCCGACCGAAGTGCTCGCGACCTTTGACACGGAGTACTTCATCGACCAGCGCGCCCGCCGACCAGTGGTGCGGATCGTCGACGGGGTCACCACCGAGCTCACCTGGCCCGAGATCCAGTTGCGCTATGGCCGCGACGGCGACGGGGCCGACATGCTGTTCCTGGTCGGGCCGGAGCCGGACTTCCACTGGAGCGACTTCGTCGACGTGGTCACGGACTCGGCCGGCCGCTTCGACGTGCGTCTGACGGTCGGTCTCGGCTCGTTCCCGGCCCCGACGCCGCACACGAGGCCGGTGCGCGTCATCGGCACCGCGCCGACCCAGAGCGCTCACCTGCTCTCGGTGGTCGGCACGATGGCCGGGGAGATCGAGGTGCCGGCGGGCATTTCGGCGGCACTCGAGCTCGGCTTCGCCGAGGTCGACATGGACGTCATCACCATCTGGGCTCGCGTCCCCCACTACGTCGCCTCGATGTCCTACCCCCAGGCCGCAGCGGCCCTGATCGACGGACTCGCGAGGATTAGCGGCCTGACCCTGGACGCGAGCGAACTGCGCGCCTCGGCAGACGAGGTTCGCGCGCGGGTCGACGAGCTCATTACGAACAACCCCGAACACGGTTCGATGGTCGAGCAGCTCGAGCAGGCGGCCGACGCCGACGACGAGCACCCCAGCGAAGAGCTCCCGAGCGGCGACGAGCTGGCCGCCGAACTCGAGCGCTTCCTGCGCGGCGAGTCCAACTAGCAGCGACTAAACGACGTCGCCGGCCTCGACGGCCAGTCCCAGTCCGAGCGCGTAGCCCTCGAGGAAGACGGTGGCGTCGCGCTGTCGTGGATGCCGTTCGGCGATCTCGTAGAAGGCGGCCGAATGGTCGACCTCGTGCAGGTGGGCCAGTTCGTGCACCAGCACGGCGTCGATGACCCACTCAGGGCACTGGCGCAGTCGACTGCTCACGCGGATCTCGCGGGTCGCGGGCGAGCACGACGCCCAGCGCGTGCGCTGATTGGAGACCCACCGCACCGAGGCGGGCAGGACGGCGTCGGTGTAGAGCTCGGCGAGCACGCGGCACCGCTCCTCGAGGGACGCGTCACCGGCCGCGTTCTGGGGGCGGTGGGTCACCAGTCGCGCCACGAGCTCGTCCACGAAGGCCGCGCGCTCGCGGCCGCGCAGGCGCGCGGGGATCTGCACGACGATCCGGCTGCCCGACCAGTGGGCCGAGCCGGTCTTGGTTCGCCGGCTCGACGCGCGAATCTCCACCTCGGGACGGTCGAATCGAGGCGGCTCCACGACCACCGAGTTGCGAGTCGACGCGCGAGTCGCCATCACAGGATGATGTTCACCAACCGCGGCGCGCGCGCGACGATTCGCGAGGGCGCGGCGCCACCGAGGTACTGGCGAACGGTCTCGTCAGCCATCGCCGCGTCGCTCGCGGCCTCGTCGGTGATGTCCGCGCGCACCTGCAGGCGAGCGCGGACCTTGCCATTGACCTGTACCACCATGGTCACGGTCTCCTCGACCAAGAGCTCGGGGTCGGGAATTGGCCAGGCCTGGGCGTGCACGGAGGGTTCTCCAGGGTGGCGGATCTCCCAGATCTCGGCCGACACGTGCGGGGCCATGGGCGCGATCAGGCGAACCATCGCGTCGAGGGCCTCGGCCAAGACCGATCGCTCCACGCCGTCGTCGTGGGCCCACTTAGAAACGGTGTTGAGCAACTCCATCACCGCGGCCACCGCGGTGTTGTAACTCCACCGATCCAGGTCGGTCGTCACCCGCTTGATGGTCCGGTGCACCGCGCGCTCGACGGGCCGGTCGAGCGCGTCGTCGCGGGTTCGCTCGCGCAGTGATGGGTCGGTCGCGAGACGGTAGATGCGGTCGAGGAAGCGCGCGCAGCCCTCGATCACGTCCTCGGTCTGAGCGGTCCAGTCGACGTCGTCGCCGGGCGGCCCGACGAAGAGGTGAAAGACGCGAAGCGCGTCGGCCCCGACGCGGTCGAAGTACTGCTCGGGGGCGATGAGGTTGCCCTTGGACTTGGACATCTTGGACCCGTCCAGGCGAATCATGCCCTGGGTGAAGAGCCGCGTGAACGGCTCGCGCGGCAGTCCCGGCGCCAGCCCGATGTCCGCGAGCGCCTTCAGGTAGAAGCGCGCGTAGAGCAGGTGCAAGATGGCGTGCTCGATGCCGCCGATGTACTGGTCGACCGGCATCCACTTCGCCGCCTGGGCCGGATCGAACGGGCGACCTTCGCTGAACGGGTCGGTGTAGCGCAAGAAGTACCACGAGGAGTCGGTGAAGGTGTCCATCGTGTCGGCCTCGCGTCGCGCCGGCCCGCCGCAGACGGGACAGGTGGTGTCGCGAAACGCGGCGTGGGTCGCGAGCGGCGACTGGCCGTTGCGGTCCATCACGACGTCGTCGGGCGCGACGACGGGCAGCTGGTCCTCGGGCACCGGCACCATGCCGCACGCGTCGCAGTACACGACGGGGATCGGGCAGCCCCAGAACCGCTGACGCGACACCAGCCAGTCGCGCAACCGGTAGTTGACCGTGGCACGGCCACGGGCCCGCTCGACCAAGAACGCCGTCGCCGCCGCCTTGGCGTCGGCGACGTTGAGCCCGTCGAGGAACCCGGAGTTGATGTGAGGCCCGTCGCCAGCGTAGGCGCCGTCGGCTGCCCCCTCGGGTCGCTCGACGGTGTGCACCACAGGCAGGTCGTACGCGCGGGCGAAGGCGAGGTCGCGCTCGTCCTCACCGGGCACCGCCATGATCGCGCCCGTGCCGTAGGTGCCGAGCACGTAGTCCGCGACGAAGAGCGGCACGGCCTCGCCCGTGAACGGGTTGAGCACGTAGCGACCGGTGAAGGCACCGCGCTTGGTGAGACCGGTGCCGCTGTCGGACGACGAGGTCCGCTCGACCTCCGAGAGCGAGGTGGCGCGCGACACCAGATCTTCCACGGCCGGTCGCTGCTCGTCGGTGGTCAGGGCATCGAGCATCGGGTGCTCGGGCGCCACCACGGCGTAGGTGATGCCAAAACCGGTGTCCGGACGGGTCGTGAAGACCCGCAAGGTCATCGTCGGGTCGTCGGCCACCGCGAGGTCGAATTCGACGCCCTCGCTGCGCCCGATCCAGTTGCGCTGCATGGTCTTGACGCGCTCGGGCCATTCGAGTGAGTCGAGGTCGTTGAGCAGTTCGTCGGCGTAGTTGGTAATCCGAAAGAACCACTGCTCGAGG
>JAJZSX010000210.1 GCA_021849435.1 Actinomycetes bacterium
CAGCCAGCTGGCAGAGCGCTCGCCTTCAATCCGAACGACCAGTCGGCGAGGTCCACTCGTAGCCAAATCATCGACTCGGCCGGCCACGACGAGGTGGCCGTGGTCGATGATCACGACCGATTCGCAAAGATCTTCAACCTGATCGAGCTGGTGACTCGAGAAGAGCACGCAACATCCAGCGCGTGCCTGTTCGGCGAGCACTGCACCGATGACGTCAATTCCCGACGGGTCGAGACCCGCGAGGGGCTCGTCCAGAATCAGCAGTTCGGGTCCGTGGAGTAACGCGGCCGCGAGTTGGACTCGCTGTTGATTCCCGTGGGAGAGCGACTCCACCTTGGAATTGACCCGATCGGCGAGTCCGAGTCGCTCGAGCCAGGTAGCCGTCGCACTGGAGGCGTCACGGGGGCTCAGACCGTGCAACTTGCCGAGATACTGCAGTTGCTCTCCAACGAGCATGCTCGGATAGAGGCCGCGCTCCTCGGGCATGTAGCCGAAACGCCGCCGCTGCTCTTGACCAACGGCGGCGCCGCTCCACGTAATCGTGCCACTGTCCAGATCCGTCAGGTCGAAGATCGCCCGCATCGTGGTGGTCTTTCCCGCACCGTTGGGCCCGAGGAAACCGACGACCTGACCGGCGGAAACCTCAAAGGAGAGGTGGTCGAGCGCGATCCGTTCACCGAACCGGCGACACAGACCTTCTATCTGGAGAACAGGCGCCACGAGCCCGAGGATACTGGGGAACCGAATCACGGTGATGCGAGGCGATGGCCATCGCTGCCGGACGCGTGAGGTTCCGCTACGACCATGGCGGCAACAAGTCTCGCCCAAGCTTCCCGCTCGGGTTTACGATGCGGCCCCGGTTACGACGTGCGTGTCGCCACGGGTCCCGCCCCATCGAACACGATGTCCACGATTCGTCGCGCGGCGTCGGGCGACACGGGTCCGTCGGAGATGAGTCGGCGGAACAAGAGGGTGCCGATGAGCACGTCGATTGCGTCATCGACGTCGAGGTCGGGCCGTAACGCGCCTTCCGCCACCGCGTCGCCAAGGAGGTGTCGCATTTGGGCCCGGCGGCTCGACAGGAACATACGATGCACGGCCTGATTCAGTTCGGGGTGACGTTGCGCTTCGCCGAGTAGTTCGGCGAACACCTTGGGCACGATGGCCTGCTCTGGACTCGCCGCTAGATTCCACCACTCCTCAATGAACGTCGTCACGCGTTGGCGCGAATCGCCGTCCTGCGGCAATGTGGCCGAATCGCCGAATCGCTCGATCGCCGCGATGACGAGATCCTTCTTCGACGACCATCGGCGATAGAGCGTTGGCTTACTGACCCCGGCGCGCTCCGCCACGGCGTCTAGCGAGGTCCGCCCGTAGCCGAACTCGGCGAGCAACTCAAGGGTCGCCACGAGGATGGCGTCGCCCACCGCGGGGTCACGCGGACGACCCGGCGAACGGCGCTCCGGCGTTTCCGAACCAAGGTCCTCGGCGATCACGCATCCACCTCACGAGCGAACGTCACACGAAACAACGCCCCCGTCGGTCCCACCGAGCAATCGAGCGACCACACCTTCCACTTCACCGAGATACCCAAACCTTTCATCCTGTTTTCGAATCTCGGCCGACTAGACCGAGCTCACGATGTCCTACTTGTTGACGTTTACAGCGTCGACGCGAACCAAGTCACCTCGACACGCGACGGAGGGGCGGGACAATCCCGCCCCTCCGTCGCTGCCATGGGCGCTAGCAACACCTACGCCGCGTGGGGCAGGTGCGTCCCATGCGATGAGGTCGATGTCGCGTTGCGCGCATTCAACTCGGTGAGGCGGGCAGCCGAGAAGGCCGCCACAATCACGCCGATGACCCACGCGTTCCACGACGCCGCAGTCACGTGGGAGAACCCGAGGACCCACGGCGCGATGAACACCCACACACCGGCGAGCAACTGCAGCCATTCAATCGTCATTACCTTCGGAAAGGCCAAGGCCAACAGCGCGAGCACCACAATCACGGGTCCCATCGTGTACGCATTCGCCGACGCGGCCGTCACCGTGGCACCAATCATCGCGGCGAATGACAGGTAGACACCGGCAGCCAGACTGATCCAGTCCTCGCCCCGGACCCATGCCTTTACATCCTTCATGGCGTATCTCCTCTCTTCGGACGATGCCCGAACTTCAAAACCGCTTTCCCGGGTCATACTGTTCAAGCATCTGTGGGAACGACCCACATATCATTACTATACCGTATCGATTCGTAATTGTGACATCGCTGCACGGGTTCGTCATTGATCAGGTATTTCGAGCCAACACCCGAACACAGTGGGAACTGCTCCGCGTGGTAATCCCGGCATCGCCCGAGCCCGTCGTGTCCACCCATTCACCGTTTCCATACGAACGGACACGAGCGGCGAACCTGGTCCGTGTCATTGGGTCCGTCCTACGGTGACGGTCCGACATCTACTTGAGATAGCGCTCGACCACGTCCTCGGACCTCACGGTCGCCTCATTGGTTTCGAGGTCCGCCGTTCAACGGGTACGACGTTGACACTGGTAGTCCCAGCACTGATCGAGCTCGGTCTCAGTCGTCGTGAGGCGGGCTAGCCGGTCCTCGGTCTGCCCGGCCCTTCGCGTGATGTTCGTCGAGTTCGATCTCCTTGCCGCTCAACTTCGTGATTCGCTCGAGGATGCTCGTGTCCGCCCATCGCCACTCCTCTCGTCGGCGGCACCTCACCTAGGACCGTGTATCCGGTCGCCGACGCAACCAACTCCGTGCGACAACCTCGCACCACGCACGGCGCCTACTGGATTCGCATCACTGCTGCGCGAGCCGAGGTTCGCGTGAAACAAGTCACAACCCGTGAGGTCCTACTTCATCGCACAGGCGCAACAACTTTTCGCCAACCGAACCGTTGAACACCCATCATCTCTGAGGACCGACACAGTTATGCGCCCGTTCAACTCTGATTTCGGAATTACCCCCTTTACGCCGAGACACCAAACTCCTAGCGTCGAAATCGCAACGCATTGTCAGCACAACGAACATTATGGGGGTGTCCGATGACTAGGCGGATTGGCAGCGTAATGGTGGCAGCGGCGACGCTGGCCCTGTTGAATGTGATGAGTGTGGGCACGGCGAACGCCACCGCCCCCAATTCTCCGCCCGGCACGACCGGTTTGGTCGCCCAGGCGACGCAAACAGGTGTGGCCAAACTGGTTCGCACCACCACGCTCGGTACGGGGACATACGCCTACGGCGGGGCGCAACCACTTCCGTCGTCGATTCCGCCCGGCGCTGGCCCGCGGACCTTCAGCGTCGGCGATAACGCGTCGTCGCGCACCAAGGTTCCGGCGTCTATTTCGAACTCCCAGGGTAAGGGCCGTCCTTCCAGCACGACCTATCCGACCGTTACGGGCTCACCGATCACCGGCGCAACCAGTGGACTCACCACGACCTCGGGGCTAAACGGGTATCTCCAGGGCATCACCCACCCGCAGAACGGTGGGCTACCTGGTGTCGACGCCGAGCCGTCGGATCAGGGACTGTGCGCCAGCACCACGACCACGATGGAAGTCAACAACGAGGTGGTCGAGGTGTTCTCGGGATCGAAGCTTTCCGCGGTCACCGTCGCACCGCTCGAGCGTCTCTTTGGGACACCGGAGATCTTCGGCGCTGGGGGTGACGGGAGTTACTCCGTGCAGGGCGACCCTCGCTGTTATTTCGACCAGACGACGGGACGCTGGTACGCGAGCCAGATCTGGTTAGACCTCAACAACGCCACCGCCCAGGGCTGGGCTGGAACGTGGCTCGCGGTCAGCAAGACCTCCGACCCGACGGGATCCTGGAACGTCTACTTCATCCCCGACCTGTCGAACCAGACGGGAACAGCCACGTGCAACAATCTGTCAAGCAGTAGCCCCGGTGCGAACCCGTGTTTCGGTGATCAACCCCTGCTCGGCGTCGGAAACAACACCGTTCAGATCTCGACAAACGAGTACTCAATCTTCGGTAGCGCGCCGGCCGGGCAGTGCAACTACTACTTTTTGAGCAAGGCCGAACTAGATCGTGGTGCTACGAGCGTCCCGGTTTGGTGGAACGCGGTCGGCGCCACTGTGCCGACCCCGGGCGCAGGTCCGTGGTACTCACTCGTTCCCGCCCAGTCCCCCGCCGGTTTCTACACGAGCGCGTACGGCGGCACGAGTTACGCCCTAAGTGCTCTCGACTTCTCGAACGCTGGCGATCAGCGGATCGCCGAGTGGGCTTTTACGAACACGTCCGCGGTGAACAACCCGGGCTCGAATCCAGCGCCCATCGGCATCTACGAAGCCACTCTGAGTTCTGGTCAGTACGCGATGCCACCGCTCGCCACACAGAAGGCAGGACCCACGCCGCTCGGCGACGCCTGGAATTCATTGAACGGGATCAAGAAGGCGAAGGCGCCGCCGGAGGGTCCCATCCAGACCAACGACGACCGGATGGCCACCGCCGCGTTCGACCCCTCGACCGGAGCGCTCGTCGGTGCCCTCAACACCGGCGTGCTCCAGGTGTCGGGCTCGTCGAAGACGCTGTACTCAGGAATCGCCTACTTCGCCACCGTCCCGAACCTTGGTTCATCGGGGCTCGAGTCGTCCACGGTGTCGACGGGTTACCTGTCGCCAAGTGGTGCCAACGCCTTCTTCCCAGCGGTGGCGATAACACCGAAGGGAACCGGTGTCATGGACTACGGCATCTCAGGGACCGGCTACTACCCGAGCACGGCGTACTCCATGGTCGGATCCGGCGATTCCGTTCACTCGACGGTCCACGTCGCCGCCCTCGGGGCGGGTCCCCAGGATGGATTCTCGGAGTACCAGGGTTTGGGCACCTCGAGTTATGACCCTCGTTGGGGTGATTACTCCGCGGCCCAGGTGGTCGGGAACAGTGTGGCCTTCGCCTCTGAGATGATCAATCAGACGTGCACCGATACCCAGTTCGCCAACGACTTCACCTGTGGTGGCACGAGGGACCTGTACATCAATTGGGGAACATCGGTCAACCTGCTCACGCCGTAGCGACAACGTCACAGCGGTTCCGGCGACGACAGGACGGA
>JAJZSX010000211.1 GCA_021849435.1 Actinomycetes bacterium
CGGCTCCTGAGCGAGCACGTCGAGCAGGTTCGCGCGCCAGCGGTACAGGTCGGGGTAGCGCTCTTCGGAGGTGTGACCAAAGCGCAGCACGAGCGCGTCGAGCGCGGGCACCACGCTGATCGACTGGCCCTCGTAGCCACTCGCCCAGTAGGTGCCGTACTCGTCGCCGGTGACCCACCACTGCCAGGAGTAGTAGTACCCGCTCTCCGCCTCCACGCTGAGGGGGACCTGCGCGGTGTCGGTCCAGTCGCGCGAGACGAGCTGGCGGTCGGCGAAGACGCCCCCGCGCAGGTAGCACAGGCCGAACTTCGCGAAGTCGCGCGCGGTCGCGTGCACGTAGCTCGAGGCGATGAACGTGCCCGCCGCGTCGAATCCCGGCGAGGCGCTCGCCATCGCGAGGGGGCCGAAGATCGACTCTGCGAGGAACGCCCGGTAGTCGTCGTGGCGCCCGACGAGGTCGGCGACGATGCCCGAGAGAATGTTGGTGGTGCCGCTCGAGTAGTTAAAGACCGTCCCTGGCGCGTGCGCGAGGGGGATGGACGCGGCGTATCGCGCGACGTCGTCCTTGCCCTCGCCGAAGAGCATGTCGATCACGTGGCTCGTCTGTCCGATCTCGTAGACCTCGACGAATCCCAGGCCGTCGCGCATCGCGAGCAGGTCCGCGACGCGTATCGTGGCGCGCGGATCTCCCTCACCCGTCCACGCGGGTACCGGGGCCAGGCCCACGGGGTCGAGCCGGCCGGACTCGACGAGCCGGCCCAGTCCCAGGTGCAGGATCGACTTGGCCATCGACCACGATAGGAGTTGGCTGTCGGGCCCGACCGGCTGAGGTGGGCGGTCGAAGTACTCGATCACGCCGTCGTAGCGCTCGTAGACGAGGCGTCCGCCACGCACGACGAGCACCGCGTTGGAAACCCCGAGAGCGGGGTCGTTGAAGGCGGCGTCAGCGGCGGCGCGCAGTGCGAGTGAGGCCTCGCCCGTGGGCCAGGCCTCGACGGGCCAAGCAACGCCGTCAGGCTGGGGCGCGTAGCGCGGGGTGACGAGGGGGATATCCATTCACCCACCTTGGCAGACGCCGCGCTCGCGGCACCACCACTGGTGGTCGAGACCGGCGTCGATCCGGTGACCTCACGCTTTTCAGGCGCGCGCTCTACCAACTGAGCTACTCGACCATGCTCGGCACCCTCACGGGTGTCGGAGCGGACCTGACGGGATTTGAACCCGCGACCTCCGCCTTGACAGGGCGGCGTGCACTCCGAGCTGCACCACAGGTCCTCGGACTTCGGGATCGAGATCCCGAGGCGCGAAGGTTCAGTCTATCGGCTGGGACCCGGCGGGGCTAAAGGGACGATCCCGAGGGCGCCGGCGAGCGCCGCGTCACTCGGCGCGACCAGGATCGTCCCGTCGGGAAGGACGATTGTGGGAACGACGCGCGTGCCGTGGTTGTGGGACTCGACCTCGCGCGCGGCCGCCTCGTCGCCCTCGATGTCGGTCCACTCGTAGGCGACGTCGTGCTCGTCGAGGAAGCTCTTGGATCGGGTGCAGTCCGAGCACCACGAGGTGCCCAGGACCCTCACAGCGTGTGTCCTAATTGGACCCACCGATTCGCCTTGACCAGCTGAACCAGTAGTTCAGTGGTGCTTGCTCACCGTCCGACATCCCAGACGTTGATTCGGCTGAGTTCTCGGTTCCGACCCAGGGCCCTCATCACGTTGCCGTGATGGTTGTGCGGGTGACGATCGGCTCTTCCCGCGTGCTTCGCGGTGCAGATCCGTGACAGATCAGGCGGTGGAGAGAAGCAGAGCGCGAGTTGGGTCCAGCAGTGTCACCGCGGAGGGTCCCGCGGGCTGCCAGCGGGCGAGATTGATCGCCGCGTTGAGGTCGCGGTCGATGACGAGGCCACAGGCCCCACACGAGTAGGTCCGCGTCGACAGGTCGAGCTCGTTTCTGACCACGCCACAACGTGAACACGTCTTGGAACTCGGGAAGAATCTGTCGGCCACTCGCACCTCGACCCCGTGCCACCTGGCCTTGTAGAGGAGCTGGCGCGAGAGCTCGCCCATGGCGGCGTCCGAGATTGATCGAGATAGGTGTCGATTCCTCACCATCCCCGCGACGTTCAAGTCCTCAATGACGATGACGTGGCATCGGTCCACCAGGGCCCTGGAGGCCTGGTGGACGAGATGTCGTCGGACGTTGACGACCCTTCTGTGGGTCTTTGCGAGTCGGGCCCGTGCTCGTTGGCGGCCCTTGGATCCCGGTGTGGTTCTGGCCAGGGCCTGGTTGGCCGCCTTGAGCGTGCGCAGCGCGTGCTTCAGTGTTGTCACCCCCTCGAAGTTCTCGAAGGGAACACCGTTCGCGTCGGCGGCGACGCAAAGGGAGATGATCCCTCGGTCGACTCCGACGGGAACGGCGTGACGGTGAGTGCGACTGCGCTCGGCTTGGTGAAGTTCAGCAGCCACCCCGGTGAGTGACACGGTCCAACGACCGGCGCGTCGAGTGAGGGTAGCCGAATAGATGTGAAATCGACCCAAGTCGATCATCCGGCGCACCTTGCGGGTGGGGCCGAAGAGCTTCACTGGTCCGAACTTGGGTAGGCGCAGGTGCGAGGGATCACTGAAGCGAATGGGCTGGCTCGCGGGTGACCGGGCGGGCGTCACGCGGTTGCGCAGCCGAAAGCTCGGCGTCACCTTACCCTTCGCCTGGAAGCGGGGGAACCCGACGGGCGCGCCACTGCGTTGCCCACGTCGCGACGCAGAGAAGCTCTCGAGGGCCCGGGCGGCGTCCACGCTCGCGCACTCGAAGATGTCGCCGGGTAGTTCGTGGCGCCAGGTGAGACCCCGGGTTCCGTCCTCGTTGACCGGTGAGTCAGCGGACTGTCCGTTCTTCCAAGCGTTGAACTCGTTAATGAAGGAGAAGGTTGACCAGGACAGCGAGGGCGTTGACGGTTCCCGTGAATCTCCACCCTCTGAGAGAGCTTCTCGCTCGGCCGATCGGGTATCGAGGTTGGCCCTCACCCGGGCCAGGTGGTGGTTGACCGTGAAGCGGCGGGCGCCCGCGCACTTGGCGAGCAGGATCTTCTGCCCGACGTTCGGGTCGAGGGCGAACTGGAAGGTGACGGTGCGCGAGAGGACCAGACCGGTGTGCGAGACGATGGGGGCAGTCGGACGTGAAGCCACGTCGCACAGTATTGGTTGTGTCTGTGACACGTCCGGTGGCGGAGCTGAGATCGTGGCAACGAAAGCTCCTGACTCGGCGATGGGCAGATGATCACTGCACCGTGTAATCGAGTTTGCTGAGTGAATCTGGTTCCACCGCACCGTTTCGATTCTCGACAAGAATGTGGCATGCGCGAGTACCAACAGTTCGCCCAGTTCTACGACGCGCTGATAGGCGATGGTTCATCGCGCAGCGCTCGGATTCTCGAAGCCATTGACCGCTCCAACGTTGATGCCACCTCGCTCCTTGAACTCGGTTGTGGCACCGGTTCGGTGATGGAGGGTCTGGTCTCGATTCCGAGGTTGGTGGGGCTTGACGCCTCCGCCGAGATGCTGAGCGCCGCCACGGTCAAAGTGCCGAGCGCCGAATTCCTACTCGGCGACATGACCGACTTCGACCTTGGGACCACGTTCGACGTCGTGGCCTGCGTGTATGACACCGTGAACCACCTGGTGAACTATGAGGCGTGGGAGTCGTTGTTCAGGGGCGTGGCGCGTCACCTGGAGCCCGGAGGTCTCTTCATCTTCGATCTCAATACGATTGGCCGTTTGCACCAACTCGTCGCCAGCCCACCCTGGGTTCACGACTTTGACGGCAATACGCTGATCATGGATGTGCGGAGCGATGGCGGCGAGCTGACCGTTTGGGACATCCGGGTCTTCGCTTCCGCGGGCGATGGAAAGTTCACGCTGCATCAGGAGAACATTCGCGAGCTCGGCGTCGCCCTCGAGACGGTCCGAGCCACTCTCGCCACTTATTTCGACTTGCTCCACGAAGAGGACGACTCGGGAGACCCCCCGACCGACGAATCCTCTCGCGCCTACTTCGTGTATCGACGCCAGGGCTGATTAGAAGAAAAGCAGTCGGTGTCTCTCTGCAATCGCCTCTGATTTGCGGCGGTGACAATGCGCCCAGACGCTCACAAGGTCGGCGCTTGTGATTGTCTCGATTCGTTTCAGTTCCGTGCAGGTACGTAGGTTTATCGTCGCTTCAGCTCAGAGCTCGAAGGACCTCGGTGATGGAGGCGACGTGCAGCCATCCGGTGGCCGAGATCACGGTGTTCTCGAAGCAGCGCGCCAGACGACGCCGGCGTACGAGGTGTCCGTGGGCGACTTCGACCCGCCAAGCGTGATGGATGGGGCGAAAGCCCTTGGCGCCGTGCTCGTTGCGCGGTGGCTCGTCCCATCCAACCCGACGAACCTCGTAGCTGAACTTTGCCGTCAACCGATTAGCTGCCGACTGCGCGGTGCCGCGGTCCACGAGCACGAGCTCCAGTCGTGTGTCAACCCCTGTTCGGGCGAGGTCCTCGAGTATGAGTTCGACGGCGCTCGCCTCGGACGTCGAGGCGGGAACGACTCGCACACAGAGCGGCAGACCGGTGACGTCCACGCAGACGATGCGCTTGGCACCGTTAGTCCGGCCGTAGGGGCCGCCCTGGTTGTGGAAAGTCACGCCACCATTGGAGGCCCCCCTCGCGAGATGTGTGTCGATGGCCACCGTCGAGGGCAGCGGGTCCTTTCGGCCGAGAGCGGTGCGCGACGAGGCATGCAGCGCGGTGGTAACTCGGGCCCACGTTCCGTTCCTCGACCACCGGCGAAACTGGGACCAGACCCGGATCCAAGGACCGAACCCCCGGGCAGGAAGCGCCACTGGCACCCGGTGTGCGAGATGTAGAGCATTGCGTCGACGACGTGGCGCAGGTCGGCGCCGTGCTTCGGTCCTCGTTTGGAGGAGACCAGCAGCAAAGGTTCCAGTATCTTCCACTGGTCATCGGTCAGGTCACTCGAATAGGCCACGACTTGATGGTGACGGTCGCGGCTCCTGGCGCACACGCCAATTAGGACACA
>JAJZSX010000212.1 GCA_021849435.1 Actinomycetes bacterium
CCTTGGAGGCGACCACGAAGATCCGACCGGACTGCTCGAGGTACATCATGGGGTTGACGCGCTGCGCGCCCGACTTCGCACCCGTGGTGTGCAACAACAGGACGGGCGCCCCCTCAAAGCCCCCGCCGACTTTGCCGCCGTTGGCGCGGAACTCGTCGATGATCGCCGCGTTGCGGTCGTTCATCGCCCTCGTCGCGTTGCTCGACTGTGACGCTGATTCGCTCATGACACCTCGATCGCTCGATTCGCTGAACCTCAGGCTAGTGAACGTCGGGCGAATCCACACGGCGGTCGCCTCGGTCAGGACACTACGTCAAGACCGAGGTCGAGGGCGGTGACCGAGTGGGTGAGCGAGCCCACCGCGATGTAGTCGACTCCGGTCTCGGCGACCGCTCGGGCCCGCTCGAGGGCCATCGCGCCACTGGCCTCCACGAGCACCCCGGGGACGCGGCGGATGACCTCGACGGCGGCGGCGATTGCGTCGAGGTCCATGTTGTCGAGCAGGATCAACGAGCAGCCGGCGTCGAGCGCCTCACGGACCTGATCGAGTGTGTCGCACTCGACCTCGAGGACGACCTCGGGGTGCTCGCGTCTGATCGCGGCGACGGCGCGGGCGATGCCGCCCGCTGTGGCGATGTGGTTGTCCTTCAGCAGCGCCGCGTCGCCCAGTCCCAGCCGATGGTTCGTCCCGCCCCCGCAGCGCACGGCGTACTTCTCCAGCTGGCGCAGTCCCGGGGTGGTCTTTCTCGTGTCGCGGACCTCGCACGTCGTGCCCGCAAGCTCGCGCACCCACCGGTTCGTCGCGGTGGCGACGCCCGAGAGGTGGGTCATCAGGTTCAACATCGTGCGCTCGGCGAGCAGGAGCGGACGCACCGGACCGTCCAGGGCGAGCACGGTGTCACCGGGCTCGATCGGCGCGCCGTCGCGACGAACCACGGTCGCGTCGTTGAGGGGGAAGCCGACGGCGTCGAGCACCGCGAGGGCGACGACGTGTCCGCACAGCACGCCGCGTTGACGCGCGACGACGGCGGCCCGGGTCGTGCGCGCGGCCGGGATCGTCGCCTCACTGGTGAGGTCTGGCCCGTAGCGCAGGTCCTCGGCGAGTGCGACGCCGATAACGCGTTCGAGCTCGGTGATCTCCAGGCCTGAGTCCCTCGCCGCGTCAGCCACGAGGGCGTTCACGACCGGACATCCGCGAGGGTGTCGACGGCCACTTGTCCGTCGAGGACCGTGAGGACGATGGCGTGGCGCCACCGGTCCGAGGACTCGGGAAAGTCGCGACGTCGATGTGCGCCGCGACTCTCCTCGCGTCGCGCCGCCGCCGAGGCCACGAGCAGCGACACCGTGTGCAGGTTCGTCGTCTCGAGCACGTCAAGGTCGACCTCGTCCGTGGGCGCGTCGGGCGCGACGTCGAGGGCGCTGAGCATCTCGTCGAGGCCCGCTCGATCGCGTACCACGCCGACGTGGGTCGACATCCCCGTCGCGAGCGCCTCGCGAACCTTCGGGTCGACGCCGGGGCCGCGCGGGGCGTCGATGGGCTCATCGGTGTCGCGAGGTCCCGCGAGTGAGCGGTCGAGGTGGGCCGCGACCCGCCGCCCCGTGAGCACGGCCTCGGTGAGTGAGTTCGACGCCAACCGATTCGCGCCGTGCACACCCGTCGCCGCGGCCTCGCCGATGGCGTACAGGCCGCGCACCGACGTTGCGCCGTCGAGGTCGGCGACGATCCCGCCGCAGGCGTAGTGGGCGCCGGGCGCGATTGCGATGAGCTGCTCAACCGGGTCGATCCCGGCCGCTCGACAGAGCGAGACGGTCGTCGGGAAAGCCTGCTCCAAGCGACGTCGGCCGATCGAACGGGCGTCGAGCCAGAGGTGCTCGAGCGGGTCGAGGGGATCGTGCATGCGTTCGAACATCGCAAAGGAGACGACGTCGCGCGGGGCGAGGTCGCCGCGTTCGTGATGGCCGCGCATAACTGGCGTGTCGTTCGCGTCGACGATTGTCGCGCCCGCACCGCGGATGGCCTCGGTGATGAGGGGGGACTGTCCCCGGTGGCCGGGTAGGTACATGACGGTTGGGTGGAACTGGACGAACTCGACGTTGGCCAGCCGTGCCCCCGAGCGAGCGGCGAGTGCCAGGCCGTCACCGGTGACCTCGGCGGGGTTGGTCGAGGTGGGGTAGGCCTGTCCGAAGCCGCCCGTCGCGAGGACGACGGCGCGCGCCTCGATCACACCAACGCGAAGGCCCCGCGTCGCACCTCGCCGACCGGCGAGGACCCCGAGCACCGTGCCCCGGCTCGACTGGAGGGTGTCGATGGCGACGGCGTCCTCGAGGACCTCCACGTCGACGTGCGACAGCGCCGCGCGCAGGGCCCGGTGCAGTTCGGCGCCGATCGCGTCGCCACCGGCGTGAACGATGCGGTGGTGCGAGTGGCCACCCTCGAGGCCGGGCGGCCCGTCGTCGAAACGGGCGCCGAGTGACGCGAGGTAGCGAACGGTCGCCGGTGCGGCTTCGACGAGGCTGCGTACGGCGCCCTCGTCGCCGAGGCCGGCCGCTGCGACGAGGGTGTCCTCGATATGGGACGCGTAGGTGTCGTCGAGACCCATCGCCGCGGCGAGGCCGCCCTGGGCGTGGGGCGTGGCGCCGCTCTCGAGGCCGGCTTTGGCGAGCAGGGTGACCCGGCGGCCCCGGCGCGCGAGTTCCACGGCGGCACTCAGTCCGGCCGCCCCGGTGCCGACGACCACGACGTCGGTCTCGCGAGACCACGTGGGGGTTGACGCGGGCAGGTAGCGAACGGTGTCAGTGGTCATTCGCCGACCGCCGACGCGGTGCCCACGGCGATCATTGCGTCCACGGCCCGGCGCGCCCGAGCGGCCACCTCGGGGTCGACGACGACCTCGGTCGTCCCTTGCACCAGGCACGTGAGCAGGACCGCCGGCGTGGTCATCTTCATGTAAGGGCACTGCGCGTGCTCGTTGACGGCGTCGAAGCGTACCGACGGGTTGGCCCGGCGTAGCTGGTGGAGCATGCCCGTCTCGGTCGCCACGAGGACCGACGGCGCGCTCGTCGTGCGCGCGCGTTCGAGCATTGCGCCCGTGGAGAGCACGTGGGTGCGTGCGGCCGGCAGGTCCCCGGTGCCGGTCAGCCAGAGCGCCGGGGTGGCACACCCGCACTCGGGGTGGATGAAGAGCTCGGATTCGGGGGCGGCCGCGGCCTTCTCGCGCAGCGCCTGGGGGCTGATGTCGGCGTGGACGTGGCACTCGCCCATCCAGATGTGCATAGTGTCGCGCCCAGTCTCGCGTTGGACGTGGGCGCCGAGGAACTGGTCGGGTAGGAAGAGCACGGGCCGGTCCTCGGGGATGCCCGCGACGATCTCGACGGCGTTGGCCGAGGTGCAGCACAGGTCGGATTCGGCCTTCACCGCGGCCGAGGTGTTCACGTAGGCGACCACGACCGCGTCGGGGTACGACGCCTTCCACGCGCGCAGCTGCTCGACGTCGATGCTGTCGGCGAGTGAGCAGCCGGCGCGCGGATCGGGGATGAGCACGGTCTTGTCGGGAGCGAGAATCTTCGCGGTCTCGGCCATGAAGTAGACACCCGCGAAGACGATGGTCGAGGCGGGGCTGGTCGCGGCGATCCGTGAGAGCGCGAGTGAATCACCCACGTGGTCAGCCACGTCTTGAATCTCGGGGCGTTGATAGTTGTGCGCGAGGATCACCGCGTCGCGTTCGCGCGCGAGCCGGCGGATCTCGTGGGCCCACGCCGCGCCGTAGCGTTCGGTCTGTGACGGTGTGGTCGTGGTCATCGAGCCCCCTGGGCAACGAGGCGGTCGATCAACGTGGCCCGCCCGGGAGAGGACCTCTCTCCGATGTTTTCGCCTATGAAGCGAAAACTACTCCCTGACGGTACTATGGAGCGTGTCACCACGTCAAGAACGTCGCGATCGAGCGGACGCCGCCAGCGAGACCGCGAGCCGCTACGAGCACGAGACGTTGGCGGTCGTCTTGCAGGTGCGTGACGGCTCGGTGCACGTCCTGCTCTGGCGACGCGCGCTCGAGCCCTTCGCCGGCCGGTGGTCGCTGCCCGGCGGGACGCTCGCGAGCGCCGAGCGGCTCGGCACCTCGCTCAGTCGACACCTCGCGACCAAAGTCGACCTCACCGACATCGGGTTCCTCGAACAGCTCGAGACGCGAAGCGACGTCGACCGCGACCCGCGTCGACGGGTGATCGCCACCGCCTACCTCGCGCTCGTCTCGACTGACGTGAACCCGACGGTCCCCGAGGACACCGAGTGGTTCGCCGTCGACCAGCTCCCGGCGACGGCCTTCGACCACTCGTCGATCATCCGGTCCGGGCTTGACCGACTGCGCGCGAAACTCACGTACACCAACCTGGCCTTTGCTCTCGTGCCCGCCAACTTCACCATCGCGCACCTGCGGGTCGTCTACCAGGCCTGTCTGGGCCACGCCGTCTCACCGACCAACCTCCAGCGGGTGCTGTTGCGCCGGCGGATCATCGAGCCGACCGAGATGGTGGCGACGCCCTCGGCCGCGGGCGGCCGCCCGGCGACGCTCTACCAGTTCAGGGAGCTCAGCCTGCGGGTCACCGATCCCTTCGCCACGTTCCGTCCCCCGTCACGGTTGCCGTGAACCTGGCCTTACGATGGCCGGCGCAGCGCGCCCAACTCGTCCACGACCACCCGCACCAGTTGGTCGACGTCCGCCGCCGTGGCGAGCGGGTTCATGAACGTGAACTTGAGCGCTGCGCGACCCTTGATCCGGGTTCGTCCGAGCACGAGCTCGCCGCGCGCGAGGAGGCGTTGTTGGACCTCACGCAGGTCGTCGGCGCTCGCGCCGGGCGCGTCGAAGACGCACATCATCGCCGTCGGGGCTGCGAGGAGTGACAGGGTCGGCTCGTCGTCGATCGCCCCGGCGGCGTGAGTGGCGAGGTCGAGCAGGTGTTCGAGCATCTCGGCGAGCGCGCGACGACCGAGGGTGCGCAGCGTCACGACCACCTTGGCCGCGTCGAAGCGCCGTGACGTGTCCAGCGAGCGACCCA
>JAJZSX010000213.1 GCA_021849435.1 Actinomycetes bacterium
CCCGGTGACCCGCAGCTCCCGCTGATCTTGATGCGACTCAAGAAGGCGTAACACGATCCCTGACGAGGGGGCGCACCGCACCAATCCCGGTGCGTCCTCTCGTCGGGCCCCCCAACCATCGACATCCGACCACCAGGAGCACCGCACCGTGACCATCCGCACATCCCCGCCTGAACTCACCCGCCCATTCCCACCTGGTTTCCTGTGGGGCACGGCGACCGCGGCCTACCAGATCGAGGGCGCCACCACCGAAGACGGTCGCGGCGAATCCATCTGGGACACGTTCAGCCGTCGCCCGGGCGCCGTGCTGCACGGCGACACCGGCGACGTCGCCTGTGACCACTACCACCGCCTCGACGAGGACCTCGATCTGCTCGAGGAGCTCGGCGTCGGCGCCTACCGGTTCTCGGTCGCCTGGCCGAGGATCCAGCCGAACGGCACCGGCCCGGCCAACCAGCGCGGCCTCGACTTCTACCGCCGACTCGTCGACGGGTTGCGCGTTCGCAACATCGAGCCCACCCTCACCCTCTACCACTGGGACCTGCCCCAGCCGCTCCAGGACCGCGGCGGGTGGTGCGACCGTGACACCACTGACCGCTTCGCCGACTACGTGGACCTGGTCGCCCGGTCCCTCGGCGGGGACGTCGAGCGCTGGATCACGCTCAACGAACCCTGGTGCTCGTCGTGGCTCGGCTACGGCGCGGGCTATCACGCCCCGGGCATTCGCGACATCGGCATGGCCGCCGCCGCGAACCACCACCTCCTGCTCGCCCACGGCAAGGCGATCCCGATCCTGCGCGCCGCCGTCGAGAACGCGCGCGTGGGCATCACCCTCAACCTGGGCGATCACCGGCCCGGTTCGGACCATCCCCTCGATATCGCGGCCGCGCGCCGCGCCGACGGCAACCTCAATCGGCTCTTCCTCGACCCGATCTTCCACGGCGAGTACCCCGCGGACATGCTCGAGCACTACGCGTCGGTCTCGCCGGGTTTCTCGGTTGTGCGCGAGGGCGACCTCGACCTCATCGCCCAGCCCATTGACTTCCTCGGGGTGAACTACTACTTCCCCTCGACGGTGATCGACGAGTCGCGAGCGACCGAAGCGCGTCTCGCGGGCTACTTCGTCTCGCCCGAGGACCCGTTCCCCGACCTCAAGGTTCGATCGGTCGAGACGCCGGGGCGCGACAAGACGGCGATGGACTGGGAGATCCACGCGTCGGGCCTCACGTCGCTGCTCGTGCGGATTCGAGACGAGTACCACTCACTACCCATCTACATCACGGAGAACGGCGCGGCCTTCGACGACTACGTGGACCCCAACGGTCACGTGATGGACCTCAACCGGATCGCGTACCTCCAAGAGCACATCTCGGCCGTGCACGACGCCATCGACGCCGGTGTCAACGTGCAGGGCTACTTCGTGTGGAGCCTGCTCGACAACTTCGAGTGGTCCTTTGGCTACTCGCGGCGGTTCGGCATCGTGTGGGTCGACTTCCCGACGGGCCGGCGACTGACCAAGGCGAGCTTCGCCTGGTACCACGACACGATCAAGAAGAACTCGGTCGAGTACGCCACGTCGGTGGGCAGTTCGTAGGGACACCCGTGCATCGGCGTTCATCGGGCCACGGGTCGCGGCCGAGTAGATTCACCCCGTGTCAGAAATCACCAATGAGACCGTCGCGTCGATCGAAGCGACACTCGACCGTGTCGATCGCGCGCTCGAACGGCTGCGAGCCGGCACCTACCGCCAGTGCCAGGTCTGTGGACGTGCCATCGACGAGGCCGAACTCGTTGCCGACCCCTTACTTAGCCACTGCTCGGAGCACCCCGAGCTCGGCTGAGCTCGGGCCGTTACTTCTTGGTCGCCCAGAAGATCTCGGCGATCGCGTCGATCTCGCTCAGCAAACGGTCGGCCACGACGACGTCGTTGGTCTTCTTCGCGTCGCCGGCGGACTTGGTGGCCATCCAGAACAGGTCGTGCAGATTGGGGAACTGCTTGAGGTGCTCGACCTTGAAGTAGTCGGTCCACAGCACCCACAGGTGGTGCTTGACGAGCTCGCAGCGCTCCTCCTTGATGATCGTCGCGCGGACCTTGAAGTCCGGGTCGTTCGAGGCGTTGTACTTCTCCATCGTGGCCTTCACGGACTGGGCCTCGATGCGGGCCTGGGCCGGGTCGTAGACGCCGCAGGGCAGGTCACAGTGGGCGTAGACCGACAGTGGCGTGGTACGGGCGTCGAGCAGGGCGTTGAGACGAGAGACGATCGACATGGTGAGCCTTTCGAGTGCTGGCACCGCGAGGGTGCGTTTCGCTGATACGAAGGCAGGTTAGTCAGTCCGCTGGGTTATCGTTCGCCCGTGACCAGGTTCGTTTCGCTGTTCCTGAGACGACTCACCGTCGTGGGCGACTCGATGGCGCCCACCTACCGGGCCGGTGACCGCCTGACGGCGCTGCGCCGATGGCGCCGCGTGCGCGTGGGCGACGTGGTGGTCGTGCCCGACCCGCGCGACCCGGCGCGGCCCCTGCTGAAGCGCTGCGTCGCGCGCGAGGGACGGCGACTCGACCTGCGCGGGGACAACGCGGCCGCCTCCACGGACTCGCGCGACTTCGGGCTGGTCGAGGAGACCTCGGTGCGCTGGCTCGTCCCTCGGCGCCAGTCGTAGACCGTGACCAGGGCACCGTTAGGCTGAGCGAATGGCCCGACTCGCCGTTCTCTCGTATCACACGTCACCGCTCGCCCAACCGGGCACCGGCGACGGCGGCGGCATGAACGTCTACGTTCGTGAACTCTCGAGCGCGCTCGCGCGCCTCGGCCACGAGGTCGACGTCTACACCCGCCGTGACGATGCGCACTTGCGCGACACCCTGCTCGTCGAGCCGGGGTTCCGCGTCCACCACGTCACGGCCGGTCCGCCGACGCCGCTGTCGCGCGAGGACTTCGATCGCTACATCGACGAGTTCGCCGATGGGGTGTCTGCCTCGTTCCGCTGCACCGGAGCGCCCGACGCCATCCACGCGAACTACTGGCTGAGCGCCCTCGCCGGACACCGTCTGAAGCACGAACTGAACGTGCCGCTCGTGGTGACCTTCCACACCCTCGAGCGCGTGAAGGCTGACGCCTTCGAGGCCGAGTCCGAGGTTCGCTCCACCCAGGAGGCGGCGATCGTGGCCTGCGCCGACGCGGTGCTCGCCAGCTGCGAGGTCGAGGCCGAACAGTTCGTGCACTACTACGACGCCTCACCGTCGCGGGTGCACATCGTGCCCCTCGGTGTCCAGCACGCTTTCTTCGCACCCGGTCATCGGCCCCAGGCCCGCCGGGCCCTCGGGCTCGACCCGGACCGCACCCTCCTGCTCTACGTCGGTCGACTCCAGGCGCTGAAGGGGGTGGACCTCGCCCTCGAGACCCTGATCGAGACGAGGCTGCGCGGACGCGACGCCACCCTCGCCATCGTTGGGGGCCCGTCGGGGCCCGACGGCCGCGCGACGCTCGCGTACCTGCACCAGCGCGTCGCCGACGCCGGGGTCATCGACCATGTCACCTTTGTCGCACCACAGAGCCACCAGCTGCTCTCGTCGTGGATGCGCGCGGCCGACGCCACCCTCGTGCCCTCGCGCTCGGAGAGCTTCGGGTTGGTTGCCCTCGAGTCCTCGGCCTGTGGCACGCCGGTCGTGGCGAGCGAGGTGGGCGGGCTCTCGAACCTCGTCGAGCCCGGTGTGAACGGACTGCTCGTCAACAGCCGGGCGCCCGGCGCGTGGGCCGACGCGGTCGCGACGGTCCTCGACGAGGACCACGCGACCACCATGTCCACGGCGGCTGTGCTGCTCGCCAAGCGCTACACCTGGCGCTCGGCTGGTGAGTCGCTGGCGTCGCTGACCGACGCCCTCGCGGCCTCGGGCCTCGTGCACTGTTAGTGGAACGCTTCCCGATCGCCGACGCCGACGCGGCCACCCGGCTCGACGAACGCCTCGGCGAGTGGGCCCGCGCCTGGACGGGCGATGGGCACGCCGTGGCGATTGACCACCACGCTGAGCCCGACCCGACGGGCCACTACCACTGGCTGGTGCGTCTGCGCGGCGAGGAGAAGGACGTCGTCACGGTGTGGATCTCGTTGCGCCAACGCTCGGTGCACGTCGAGACCGAGGTCGTGCCCGCACCCGAGATGGGCGAGGAAGCGCTCTATCGCTACGCGCTCGTGCGAAACGCCGACCTACGCGGCGTGCACCTCGCGATCGGGCCCGAATCGGCCATCTACCTGGTCACCGCGCTGCCACTTGCCGAGCTGACCCTTGAGCGCCTCGACGAGATCATGGCCGCGGTGCTGATCTACGTCGACGAGCTCTATCCGACGATGATGACCATGGGCTTCGCGTGGTACCGGCGCCGCCGGCGTTGAGAGCGGGCCATCGGTAACCTGAGTCCATGTCCTATGAACTGGTGATCGTCGGCGGCGGCAAGATGGGTTCGGCCCTGGCCGAGGGCCTGCTGCGCGCGCAGTGGTGCGCGCCCGAGCGTCTGGCGGTCGTCGACCACACGGCGTCCACGCGTGAGTCGCTCGCCAAGCGCTTCACGGGCGTGGCGATCCTGCCCAGCCTCGAGCTCGGCGACGTCGATGAGAACACCGGCGCGCTGCTCTGCGTGAAGCCGGACTACGCCGAGTCCGTCGCGCGCACGATCGGCGCGCTCGGGGTGCGCCGGCTGCTCTCGGTGGTGGCCGGGCTCACCACCGCGCGCATCGAGTCGGTCATGGTCCAGCCCGTCGCGGTTGTGCGCTCGATGCCCAACACCCCCGTACTCGTCGGCAAGGGGGTTTCGGCAATCGCCGGGGGCGCGCACGTCACCGCCGACGACTTGGCCTGGGCCGAGTCGATCCTCGGAGCCGTGGGCACGGTCGTGCGGGTCACCGAGCGCAACATCGACGTCGTCACCGGCCTCTCGGGTCCGATGCCGGCCTACCTCTATTTGATCGTCGAGGCCCTCATCGAGGCCGGGGTCTACCAGGGACTACCGCGCGCGGTCGCCCAGACCCTCGTCGTGGA
>JAJZSX010000214.1 GCA_021849435.1 Actinomycetes bacterium
GAACGAGCGAGACGGCCAGTGGGGCAAGGTCGAAGCGTTACCGGGGTTGACCGCTCGAGACGACGGCCTCAACACCGGGGCGTTCGTTGTGTCCTGCGCCTCGCCCGGCAACTGCAGCGCGGGCGGCACGTACTCCCTTGGTCGCAATCAACTCCTCATCTTCGTCGCCAACGAGCGAGACGGCGTCTGGGGAAGAGCCGTGACGATTCCGAACGTACGCGCTCTCGAAACTGGTGACTTCGCTGATCTTTCGACGATCTCGTGCGCCTCGCCCGGCAACTGCAGCGCGGGCGGCGAGTTCTACGGCGCGAACAGCGCGCGAGCCTTCGTGTTGGACGAAGTGCGTGGGAAATGGGGCGGCATCGAGCCCGTCACGGGAACCTCGACGTACGCCATGGAGGGTTCCACGGTCTCGTCAATTTCGTGTTCCGCGCCAGGTGACTGCAGCGTCGTGGGGACCACTCAAAAAGGTTCGAATGGACAACCTCCCTTCGCCCTCGACGAAACGAATGGGGTATGGGGCCACCCCGAAGTGGTCCCGGGACTCGCCGCGCTGAGCTCGGGCGGTACGGATTTCGTGATCTCGCTCTCGTGCGCCTCGGTGGGAAATTGCGGCGCGAGGGGTACGTACCGAGCCCAGTCCGGCGTCACCCAGTCGTACCTCGTCGACGAGACGCACGGAGAGTGGGGCAGGGCCTTTGGCATCCCTGGAATGGTCGCGCTGGACGGGCGACACATCGAGCAGTTGAACGCCATCTCGTGCGGATCTCCCGGCAATTGCAGCGCCGGTGGTTCTTACGGCAACGGCAGTCACGAGCAGGCCTTCCTCGTGAATGAGGTGAATGGACGATGGGGTACCCCGATGTTGATTTCAGGATTGGCGGCATTGAATCAGGGCCACTTCACGTCGGTAACCGATATCTCGTGTAGTTCTGCCGGTAACTGTGGAGCCATCGGGACTTACAGCGGGGCGCAAGGCTACGTCCAGGCATTTGCGCTGAACGAGACGGGCGGCACTTGGGGTGGAGCGACGGAAGTTGGCGCCCCATCGTTTCCTGCCGTGGTTGGAGCACACGCCAGCGTCATTTCGTGCACCGCGTCGAGCAGTTGCGCCATCGTTGGCGTTGTCTTTCACTCAATGTCAGAGGACTCGCTCTTCGTGCAGTCCACTGAGCCCACCTCGTAATGGGTACTTCGCTGGCCAGACGACGAAAGTTATCGCGCGAAATCGGGGGCAATCCCACCGGCCCTACCTGCTCACTCGGACGGGCGCGCTGGGGTTCACGTCGGTCCTCCGACACCATTAGGTTTGCAGCTCCAATTCAATCCAACCTCTTGAAGCGTCTCTATGAAGACGACTCAGAGTTAAGTGAAATCAGCGAGGGGTTGAAGACGTTTGGTTCAACTCGGTCTCGCTACGTCGACGCAAATTCGTGAGTCTCCGTGCTTTCTGCAACCAGTAGAGGGCCGTCATAGCAACGAACATGATCAAGGTCGCCGGCCATGATGCGCCGAGCAAGAACTTCATCGCAAGTGCGAAGACGGCGCCACCGACGAAAGGTGCGATCGCCCGGAGCACCGGGCGCGTCTCAGCGCGGGCCAGCACCTGGCGCTCGCGATCGTCAAGGGATTCCTCTTCGGACGATCTGGCCAATCCGTACCGCCGGACCTCACCCGCGTAGGCGCCGATCAGCACGAGCACGCCAAGGACAGTTACCCAGCCGCCTGAGCCGCGCGAGACAGTGGCGCCGTGTACGCCACAGTCCACGTCCCGGGAAAGGTCGACTTGAAATCGACAGCGAGCAACACCAGCATCCAAAACTGAATGGCCAGACTTGTACGACGTTCGCGCACCGTTCGCGCGGTTCCGAGTACGCCCTCGACCGCGAAGAAGCCAAGGAGCAGAACGGCAAGATCAATCAAAAGGAGCGGCGCACCACCAAATGACACCGACGAATTCGCGCCCATCTGCCAGTCCGTGCGACTGAACACAAGGCCGTCACTCAAAGTGAGATGAGCGAAGGGCAGAAACGTCCCTAAGACCACCAAAGCCGCACCGACGCCAGCCAGTGTGAGCCACCAGACACGGCGCGCGTTCGACCCCAAGAGCGCCCCACCTTCGGCAAATCCGCTCGTTGCTCCCATCGACCGTAACTTAGCGACCTGATGACCAGAGAGCGCTGACTTCATGCTCAGCCGACTCTTTGATGTCGTAGAACGAAAGTCCATCCGCAAAACTTCAATTGGACGGGCATGCTGTCTCTGACCGCAGTGGAACCAATCCGCGTGAGAGCGCGTGCAGCGAGAAGTTCATTCAGGAGTGTCGTTCACGTTCGCGCGCACCTGTGGCGCACTCAATCAGTTGACCAGCCTCCAGTGCTGGGTTGCAGACTTGTCGCGTCGGGCCACCGATACCTACAGTTTCGGACTTTGGAGTGGACGAGGGCCTCTCCAGCATTGAACGTGCCGATCTGTGCCGACAAGGCGATCAGTTCGGATCTAGACAGGACGGTGCCATTGCCATGGGTGCGTTCTGTGATTGTGCCAGCCAAGTTTCACTGACAGTTATTGAAGTAGCCCTTTCGCGTCGTCTAGCAGCCAAGCGAGAGCGACGAGAGTGGGACCGTCTTCGTGTTTGATCCCGTCGCACCGCCAATAATGAAGGTACCGATGATCGTCGTGCCATCGCTCTCGTAGACCGGGATGGAGATGTTTCGGTTCTGCTTGTCCCAAGCAAGGGCCTGCGCTATCGATTGCACGTCACCACCGGACGCGCAGTTCAGCTCGCTCGCCTCGAGGTAGCCTTGGGTCTTGCCCTGATCGATAACGACCGCGATTAGATCCGGGGTGCCATTCTGGTTCGCCACGCCGTAGGTCTGGCCGCTGGCATTGATTCCCCAGTGCGTCGTGACCCGATTCACGTATAGGGCTTGCAACGTCCACGAAGCGTTGGCGCTGGTGCCGATCGTCACGTTGTCGATGCCGGGAGTGAGTGGCACGACTTCGCTGGCCTGTCGGGCCAGTGGTGGTTCGCGGAGATCAGCCGAACTGCAAGTCACGCTGGACCCGTTGGGAAAGTCGAACGTGCCGACCGTGAGACACGTCAAGGTGAGTGAAACATCGGTTGCGCCAGCCGGCCGGGGCCCGAGGTCGATTGTCGCGGATCCGGTGTGTGTTGCGGTAACGGCGGCGCCGAGTGGCGTGTCTAATGGCGCACCGGGCGGAGAAAACACTCCGGCGGCCAGCGCTACTCCACCAGCCACGAGGGTTAGACCGGCGAATATGCCTGGTCCTAGGCGCCACCGCCAGCGACGTCGTACACGAGGGGCGTCCTCGGCGGTTGCCACCAGCAGCTCGCGTAGTGCTGCTGCGAAGACCGGGTCCAACTCTGCGGTGCTCATCGACTCTTCTCCTTTGTCGTGTCGTCGCGGTCCGCGGTTGCCAAGGCTTCGATGGTCGCGGCCATGCGGGTTCGCGCGCGGTGAAGGCGCGTGCGCGCCGCGCCATCGGAGATGCCAAGGGCGACTGCCGCTTGGGCCGGCGAGTAGTGCTCGAACAGGGTGAGCGAGATCAGAGCAGCGTCCGATGGAGCCAGGGCGCTAAGCGCCTCTCGTACTTGTGCGGCGATACGCATCTCTTCGATCTGGTCCAACGCGACATCTTCTGCACTTCGTGCGTCTTCGGCACGGGGTAGCACGGCAATCAGCGCTTGATAGCGGCGTAGACCGCGCGCAAGATTCCGCGCAAGATTCGTTGCAGTGACAATGAGCCAGGGCAGCACGGATCCCTCGACCACCCGCACGGATTTCCGACGGCGCCAGAGCTCGAGGAAGGCTGCGGCCGTGACGTCTTCCGCGTCGTGCACGTTCGCAGTCATTCGCAGAGCGTGGTGGTAGACACGGTCGCGGTGAAGATCGAAGACAGCGGCGAAGGCATCGCCGTCATTGTCAAGCGCCGCCGCCCAGGCCGCAGGCTCGTCCCTATTCCATTCCACCACCAATAATGTCCGCACCGGAGCCAGCGTTACACAGGTCCACGAATCGGAAGACCGCACACGAAGAGGCTCGGCCTGGAACGTTGGCTGGAATTCGGCAGACGGATTGGTGCCGGCAAAGTGCTACTCGAGGGACTCCGAGCTCCACGGCACGAGCCTCCAGCGCAGGGTTGCAGACTTGCAACGTCTGGCCCCAGATTTGAACCCGCACGCAACTGCCGTGCCACACAGAGTCCTAAGTTCGACGACGGTGGTACCGCCGTAGCGACGAGGCTCTGATTCACCGGTCATGCTCTGCTGTGACACCGGAGAGCCCAGATCTTGGAGCTCGAAACCAAGCGAGTCCACGATTCCGGTCTGAGGTGTGGGTGGCGGCCCTAAACATCGTCGAGTGCGCCTCGAATCTCGGTTGGAACGAGTTGTCGGCATGTCACAAGACCGACTTTCGGAAAGGCTCAACCAGTATCAGCCGCGGGGACTCTCCAAGGACCAGTGGAACCTAGCCCGACGGGCCGCCGTCACTGCGGTCGTGGCCACGGGCGTGTCCACCGACGAGTCGGCCATAATCTTGCTCGGCCACTTGGCACGGTTCCTCGTCTGGCATCCAGCCTGGGACCGCACTGCTTCGCCCGACCTTGAGGTCCTCCTGCGGGAGCCGTACGTCGAGGCGTTCGTCGCCGCTACGGCCAAGCACCGTGTCGCCCGCCCCTACCTGCGCCGCGTCGCCCGGGCCATCGGCGCGGTCCCGGACACGACCGCGGTGAGGAGGGTGAAGCACCGGCCGGCACCCCGACGCTTCTGGACGACGGTCGTCGACCTCGGATCCTTTACGACGTTGGCCGGGGCCTATCGCCGCTGCGGCTACGCAGTGATGGCCACGATCTTCGAAGGCCTCATCTCCGAGCTCGCCTTGGCCGACTGGGACATCGACCGACTCACCGAAGTGGCGTGTGCACGACCAGGCGAGCTGGGCACTGTCGGGCCAGCCGTCCGTGCGACCGTGGAGCTCAGGGTTGCCCGCGACGTCG
>JAJZSX010000215.1 GCA_021849435.1 Actinomycetes bacterium
TCGTACTTCGCGAGCTACAACTTGCCCGAGGTGACCGGCTACGCCGGCCTGGCCGCGCTAGTCGCCGTGGCCGCGTACCTGGGTCAACTCATCGGGCGAGCGCGTCGCGCGGCCGTGCGCGAGTTCGCCCCCTATGGCGTGCTCGCCCTGGTGGGAGTGTGGGCGACCTGGGGCGACTACACGCCCGTCGGGCGCGTCTTCTGGTGGATACCTCTCTTTAGCTCGACGCGCCTGCAGAGTCGCAACGTGATCCTCGTCGACCTCGCGGCGAGCGTGCTGCTGGCCTGGTGGCTCCAGCGAGTGGCCGATCGCGACGATGACGGGGCGTCTCTCGTTGGCGCGCGGCGCTATCTCACTCTCGCGCCCGTCGTCGCCGTCGTCGCCATCGCGGTGCTCGCCCTCTTCGACGGGCGGCACTTCTTGCACTTCCTCGGCCTCACGATGGGAGCGACGCGCTGGGTGCTCTACGAGCGACCCACCCTCGTAATGCATCTGGTGATCGCCGTCGCGATGGCAATCGCCGTGCTGCTGGTACGTCGCGACCGGGTGCGCTGGCTGCTCGTCATTCTCGCGCTTGACGCCGTAGCCTTCTTCGCCTTCAACGCGACCGGTCTAGCGCCGGGTCGTGCCGGCGTGATGCCCTCGCGCGCGAACGCCGTCGCCCACCTCGGTCTGACTGGGAGATTCGCGATGGTCGATCCCACCGGGGCGGCGGGCGATACGTTCGAGAGCCTCGGTCTGGCCAATATGAACGTCTTCACCCAGCTTCCTTCGATCCAGGGATATGGATCGTTGATCGACGCCTACTACGGATCCGAGACCGGGACGCACCCGCTCTTTCGCCTGGACGCGTGTCACCTCGTGAGCGGCCAGTTCCGCCAGCTGCGTCTGGCCTCGCTGGTGCTCGCGAGCAACCAGCTGATGGTCTCGCCGCGAGCGGGTGCGCAGTACTGCGAGTCCCCGCGGCGCACCGAGACAGCGTTTCGCTACTTCGGCCAGCTCGTGCACGTGAGAGAGATCCGTCTCGAGGGCGTCGACGGTGAGCCCCTGTCGACCACGACGGTCTCGGTGCAGATGCTTACCTCGTCGGGCGCGCCGACCGGCGACATCGCGACGATCCCCGGCGCGACGACTCTCACCTGGGCACCGGCGACGACGGCGCCGACCGCCGGCTTCGTGCTGCACTCGCCGTCGGGCGTACGCGTCGGTTCGGCGCTGGTGACGTTGATGGGCGGCGCCACGTATCAACTCACGACGCCCTTTCAGCAGGCGGTCGCCACGCGCTCGTGGCGCTTACGCGAAACGAGCGGAACGCTGGCGTTCTTTCGAACGACCTCGCTGCTGCCCAGCGCGTGGGTGTCGTCGCTGTCAACCGGGCACATCGAGAGTGTGCGCAACGCTATCTGGGGCGACACCTGGGTGCGGGTGCACGCGAGAACGCGCACGACGGTGCTGCATTCGGTGGAGTGGATACCCGGCTGGCGCGCCGAGGCCCAGCGCGTGGGTGGTTCCCAGGTGATCGCCCTCACGGTGCACCGCAACGGTCTCATCCAGTCGGTCAGCGTCCCGCCGGGAGAGTGGGTGATCCACTACCACTACCACGCTCCGCACATCGAGCTCGGGCTCTTCGGATCGATGCTGGGCGTGCTCGCACTCGTCGTCGTCGCCGTCGCGCGGCGCCGACGCCCTAGGGTTGAAGCATGAAGCGCGTCGCAATCGTTGGAGCGGCCGGGCGCATGGGCCAGGTGATGGCCGAGGGACTCGCGCGCGAGGGCGACGTCGCGGTTCGCGCCCTCGTCGACATTGCCGAGCCGGCTCGATCTCAGGACGCGGTCGTGGCGACGTCGCTGACGTCGCTCGATCCGTCGAGCATCGACGCCGTAGTCGACTTCTCGACGCCCGACGGCGTCGTGGCCTCCGCGGCGTGGTGCGCCGCGAATCGCGTGGGACTCGTCGTGGGCACGACCGGTCTCAGTGACGCCCAGCGTGAGCTGGTGGCCCAGGCCGCCCGGTCTACCCGCGTGGTGATGGCCGCCAACTTCGCCATCGGCGCGGTGCTCGCCGAGCGCTTCGCCGTACTCGCCGCGCCCTACTTCGAGCGCGCCGAGGTGATTGAACTCCACCACGACGCCAAGGTCGACGCGCCCTCGGGCACCTCGCTCTCGACGGCGCGCGCGCTGGCCGCCGCGCGCCGCGCCGCCGGTCGCATCGACCTGCCCGAGCCCACCCAGCGTGAGAGCGTCGAGGGATCGCGCGGCGCGAACGTCGAGGGCGTGAGAGTCCACGCGGTTCGCCTGCCCGGACTCGTCGCCCACGAGGAGATCCTCTTCGGTGGGCCCGGCGAGGGACTCACCATCCGCCACGACTCCTTTGATCGTCGAAGCTTCGTTCAGGGCGTTGCGCTGGCCCTGCGCAAGATGGGCGACGAACCGGGTCTCAGCGTGGGTGTGGGCGAGTTCCTGACGAGCCCCACTGGTAACTTCGAACTATGACGTCACCGCGCTTTGGCCGGGTGCTCACCGCCATGGTGACGCCCTTTGAGTTTGACGGCTCCCTTGATCTGAAGATGGCAGCAACGCTCGCGCGCTATCTGGTCGATCACGGCAGCGACGCCCTGGTGGTGGCCGGCTCCACGGGTGAGGGGACCTCGCTCTCGGAGGATGAGAAGCTGGCGCTCTTCGCCGCGGTGGCGAGCGCGGTCGACGTGCCCGTTCTCGCCGGCTCGACGTCGGCCGACACCCGTCGATCCGTGGAGTTGACTGCGCGCGTTGCTGACGTCGGTGTTGCGGGCGTACTGGCGACGACGCCCGCCTACGCGCGCCCGAGTCAGGCCGGCATCGCCGCGCACCTGGGACGAATCGCCGAGTCGACGGCGCTACCCGTCATGATCTACGACATCCCTTCGCGCACCGGCCGCAAGATCGCCGCGACGACTTTGATCGATCTGGTGAGAAGCCACGAGAACGTCGTGGCGCTAAAGGACGCTTCGGCCGACCTGCCCGGCGCCGCGCACGTCAAGGCCGTCCTCGGCGACGCCCTCGACCTCTACAGCGGCGACGACGCCCTGACACTGCCCTTCATGGCGATCGGAGCCGTCGGCGTTGTCTCGGTCGCCGCGCACTGGGCCGGCGACGTCTTCGCAGCGATGGTGCGTGCAGCCCAGGCCGGCGATTGGCTCGAGGCGCGCCGGCTCAACGAGGTCCTCGCCGAGAGTTGCGCCTTCGAGAGCTCCGAGGCCTACCCGAATCCCGTGCCGACCAAGGCGGCCATGCGCGCGCTCGGACTAGCCGTCGGGGACTGTCGCCTGCCCCACAGCGCGGCCGACGAGGAGATCGATGCGCGCGCGGCTCGCGTGCTCGCGGCTCTGGCGGCCTCGCGTGGCTAAGGACAGCGTTCGCATCACGTTCCTCGGCGGCCTCGGCGAGATCGGCCGCAACTGCCTGGCGATCGAGCAGGACGGGCGCATCGTCGTCGTCGACGCGGGCCTGATGTTCCCCGAGCCGACCATGTACGGCGTGGACCTGATCCTGCCGGACTTCACGTGGCTGCTCGAGCGACGCGACCGCGTCGACGCGATCGTTCTCACCCACGGCCACGAGGACCACACGGGGGCTCTGCGCTACCTCGTGACTAACGTGAACGTCCCCATCTACGGTTCCCAGCTGACGCTGGGATTTGCCCGCCACCGTCTCACCGAGGCGCGCGTGGCCAAGGACCTCACCTTCATCGAGGTCGAAGACGGCGAGCGACGGCGCATCGGCCCCTTCGAGGTCGAGTTCATCCCAGTGACCCATTCGGTGCCCAGCGCCAACGCCCTGGCCTTTTCGACCAAGGTCGGCCTGATCGTGCACTCGGGAGACTTCAAGCTCGACCTCACCCCGATCGACGGGCGCCGCACCGACGTCTCACGCCTGGCCGCGCTGGGCGACGAGGGGGTCGCACTCTTGCTGTGCGACTCGACCAACGCCGAGGAGCCGGGATTTACCGCCTCGGAGCGCTCAGTGGGCTCGGCGCTGCGCCGGGTTTTCCTGGAACGTCCCGATCGGCGCATGGTGGTGGCCTGCTTCGCGAGCCATATCCACCGTGTTCAGCAGATCATCGACGTGGCTCTCGAGCAGAACCGCAAGATCGCTCTGATGGGCCGATCCATGGAGTCCAACGTGAAGCTCGCGCGCAAGCTCAACCTGCTCCACGTGGACGCGGCGCACTTCATCGACGTGGAGAACATCGCGCGCTACGCTCCCGGCGAGGTCTGCGTGATCTGCACCGGCAGCCAGGGCGAGCCTCTGGCGGCGCTGTCCAAGCTCAGCCGCGGCGACCAGCGCTTCATGAAGGTCTCCGACGAGGACACGGTGGTCTTGAGTTCGCACCCGATTCCCGGCAACGAGTGGTCGGTGGGGCGGGTCATCGACGACCTGCACCGCGCCGGCACCGAGGTCATCCATTCGGGCGTGGAGCCGGTGCACGCCTCGGGCCATGCGCGCCAGGGCGAGTTGCGTATGTTTCACCAGCTCGTGCGTCCGCGCAACTTCGTTCCCGTGCACGGCGAGTACCGCCACATGGTGCACCACCGCGAGCTGGCCCATTCGATGGGTCTCTCGCCCGAGCACACGTTGCTGTGTGAAGACGGCGACCAGATTGAGGTAACGACAGCGGGTATCCGCCGCGCCGGCCAGGTGCCAGCGGGCTTTCACTACATTGACGGCGACGCCGGCGAGATCGATGAGCGGCCCATCGAGGAGCGGCGCATGCTGGCCGAGTTCGGCGTGGTCCAGATCACCGCAGGCATCGACGCCGCGAGGGGAACCATCGTCCAGCCGGTGCGACTCAGCGCGCGCGGTTGGTTCGACGGCGAGACCGATCGCAAGCTGCTCGCCTCTCTCACCGAGGAGATCCGTGACGCGCTCGAGAGCGCGCTGGGCGAAGGCGAGCGCGACGACGCCGCGCTCAACAAGGTCGCCCAACGCGCCGCCGGGCGCATGCTTGGCCAGCGCTTTCGCCGCCAGCCGGTAGTACT
>JAJZSX010000216.1 GCA_021849435.1 Actinomycetes bacterium
ACCACGTCCGGCACGAGCAGGTTGCGCAGGCGAATGTTGGCGAACGTGCCGCGAATCATCACCTCGTGGTTGCCTCGTCGGGATCCGTAGGAGTTGAACTGTTCGGGCGTGACCCCGTGGTCGATGAGGTACCGTCCTGCCGCCGAGTCCGCCTTGATGGTGCCGGCCGGCGAGATGTGGTCCGTGGTCGTCGAGTCCCCGAGCATCGCGAGCACGCGGGCGCCGGTGATGTCGCTCACCGGCGCGGGTGTGCGCGTGAGACCGTCGAAGAACGGGGGACGCCGCACGTAGGTGGACGACTCGTTCCAGACGAACGTGTCGCCGTTCGCGACATCCAGGCTGCGCCAGTTGTCGTCGCCCGTGAATACGTCGGCGTAGCTCTCGGAGAACATGTCGGCGGCCACGCACTCGCTCATGACGTCATCGATCTCTCGAGAGCTTGGCCAAATGTCGCGCAAGTAGACGGGCTCTCCCTGCGGGTCGTGACCGAGAGGCTCGCTCAGCAGGTCAGTGCGCATTCGCCCGGCGAGCGCGTAGGCGATGACGAGGGGCGGCGACGCCAGGAAGTTCATCTTGCACTTGGCGTGGATGCGGCCCTCGAAGTTGCGATTTCCCGACAGCACTGAGCAGACGGTGAGGTCGTGCGCGGACACGGCGGCGCTGACGGCGTCGCTGAGCGGTCCAGAGTTGCCGATGCAGGTCGTACAGCCATAACCGACGAGTTGGAAGCCGAGCTGTTCTAAGTACGGCGTCAGTCCGGCGCGGTTCAGGTACTCGGTGACGACTCGTGAGCCGGGCGCCAGTGAGGTCTTGACCCACGGTTGAGACGAGAGTCCGCGTTCCACCGCTTTCTTGGCCAGCAGACCCGCACCGATCATCACCGAGGGATTCGACGTGTTGGTGCACGACGTGATGGCCGCGATCACCACGTCTCCGTGATCAAGAGATGCCGACACGCCGTTGTCGAAGGTCACGGGAGCTGGGTTCGACGGCCAGGGAGTCGGCGTGTTCGCCGTCGGCCGCTCGGCCGGTCGGTCGCTGGCGTCGCTGCGGCTAAGGGCGATCGGATCGCTCGCGGGAAACGACTCCTCTGATGCTTCGTCGAGTCCGGTGTGCGTGGCGCCGGATTTCGCGGCGAACTGGTGGCTCAGCACTCGTGGGACCGAGCCGAGCGCGATGCGGTCCTGGGGACGGCGCGGCCCCGCGATCGACGCTTCGACGCTGGCGAGATCTAGCTCCAGCCGCTGGCTGTAGACCGGCTCGTCCTGGGGGTCGTGCCACAGGCCCTGCTGCTTCGCGTACGCCTCGACCAGGCGCACGTGCTCGTCGGCGCGGCCGGTCAGGCGCAGATAGCGCAGGGTCTCGTCGTCGATGGGAAAGATGGCGCACGTCGAACCGTACTCAGGGCTCATGTTGCCGAGCGTCGCCCGGTTGGCGAGCGGCACGCTCGCGACACCGGGGCCAAAGAATTCGACGAACTGGCCGACGACCCCGTGTTGGCGTAACAATTCGGCGACGCGAAGTACCAGATCAGTGGCGGTCGTGCCCTCGCGCAACTCACCGATCAGCTTGAGTCCGAGGACCTGAGGAATCGGCATGCTCACGGGGTGCCCGAGCATGGCCACCTCGGCTTCGATGCCGCCGACGCCCCAGCCCAGCACGCCGAGGCCGTTGATCATGGTCGTGTGCGAGTCGGTGCCGATCAGTGTGTCGGGGTAGGCGATTCCTTCCTGGGCGACGACCACGCGCGCCAGATACTCGAGGTTGACCTGGTGGCAGATGCCGGTGTCGGGCGGGACGACTTTGAAGTTGTCGAAGGACTGCTGCGCCCATCGCAGCAGTTCATAGCGTTCCTTGTTGCGGGCGAATTCGAGGTCGGCGTTCACTCGGAAGGCGTCGGACTTTCCTGCGACATCGGCGATGACCGAGTGGTCGATCACGAGTTCTACCGGAATCAGCGGGTTGATCGTGCGGGGATCGCCGCCCATCGAGGCCATTGCGTCGCGCATGGCGACGAGGTCCACGACGCAGGGAACGCCGGTGAAATCTTGGAGGAGAACTCGCGCGGGCGAGAACTGGATCTCGCCCCCGGCGGGCGCTTCGGGGTCCCATTGTGCCAGCGCCGATATCTGCTCGGCGCTGACGTGCCGGCCGTCCTCGTGGCGCAACAGGTTCTCTAGCAGCACCTTCAGGCTGTAGGGCAGACGGTGGGATCCCTCGACTCGCTCGAGATTGAAGTAGTCGTACGACGTGTCATCGATGTTGATCTGGTCGTGAGCGTTAAAGCTGTTGGTCATCGCTCCCCCTAGTGCGGCAGCCACGTGGCCGACATCGTGCGTGCTCGGCGGTCGTGACGCCGGCGTTGGCTATCGAACGCCGCGACGTAGGAGTCGTCGACTGCCGCGCGCCCGACTCTTCGTGGCCGACCTTGACACGTTTCGAGTCTGACGATCCCACGAAGTCGCAGCGGCGTCGCCGTCTCGAACGTCACGCCGGCGACGACCCCGCCGACGTCGCGTCCTGAAGGTCGCTCACGGGCGTCTCATATCGAGCCTCCAGGGATGTCAACACCGCGCTGATGGTCGACAACTCTTTCGAGTCGAAGGCTCCGAGCGCCGCCGTATCGGCCCGCGCGATCTGCTCGATCAGCTCGTCGGCCACCTGGCGGCCCTTTGGAGTGAGTTGCACGAGGACGGCTCGGCCGTCGGCCGGGTTCGACCTCTTGGTCAATAGCCCTTGGCGTTCGAGTCGGGCCGCCACGAAGGTGATGCCACCGGAGGTGACCAGGATGTCCCGATTGAGCTCGGCCAGAGTGAGCTCACGCGGCGCACTACGCGCGAGGGCGGTCAAGACACCCATTCCCGACAGCGACACCTCAAAGCGGTCGCAGATGGCGCCGTAGTAGCGCTCGACCACGTCGCTCAGACGGAGCAGACGGGCGGCCACTTCCTTGTTGGCGGAATCGATGTCCGGGTGCAGACGCCCAAGATCCTCGACCAAGCGCTCCACACGATCGCGTGTCACGTACTTATCTTAGCACTTGACTAAATCAAGAGCCGGGGTGTATACTTACTCAGTACTGAGTTAAATGATCGTGGGACTCGTCCGCCGGTTATGCGAATCCACTGTCGACTTGGAGGTGCGTACGCGTCACTTGTCACTTCGTCCGGCCCTGAATTCTTTGGGTGAAGTGTCCTCGGTTCACGCGTTACTTCGCTCGTCGCTCGTCGCTCGTCGCTCGTCGCTCGCCGACTTTGCGAAAAGCGCCAGTATCACCGTCGCCGCACTCGCGGCTGCGACACGGACACACATCGTCCTCGAGCGCCGAGCAAGACCAACGAGAAGAGGAAACCATGACTGATTCGGTCTATCCGATCGCTACCGCCGCCATTGGCAAGCGTCGACGTGAACTCGCGCCAGACACCAACGAGGCCTTCCAGCGCTTCAGCGCGTCGGTCTTCGCTCCGGGAGCGCTACCCGAAAAGACCAAGCAGCTCATCGCCGTGGCGGTCGCGCACGTCACCCAGTGCCCGTATTGCATTGCCGGGCACACGCGGCTGGCCCACCGCAAAGGCGCGAGCGACGAAGAGATCATGGAGGCGATCTGGGTGGCAGCCGAGATGCGCGCCGGTGGCGCCTACGCCCATTCGACGATCTCTCTGCTCGCTCTGGAGGCCGAGAATGAGGGTCCCTCGCACTAGGGCGGCGCACTCGACGGGGGATCGCGGGCCATGGCGCACTCTGAGATCGAGATCCTGCGGGTCTATGACGACTCGGGTCGCCGGCGCGGGGACTTTCGCGTGCTGGTGGATCGTCAGTGGCCCCGTGGGATTGACAAGGCTCAGATCGACGTTGACGAGTGGGCGAAGGATCTCACACCGAGCGCAGAGCTGCGCACGTGGTACGGACACAAACCCGAGCACTTCAAGGAGTTCTCTCGCAGCTATCGCGCCGAGCTCAAACGCGTAGCGGGAAAGGCTGCCGTGGCCCAGTTCCTGACCACGGCGGGCTCGTGTACTTTCATCCGCTGCTCGATTCTCTCGCTCAACAAGTTCTCTGAAGGGAGAGCGTATGAAGGAAAGTCAGTCGACCATAGGCGGTGGAGACCAACTTGATGGGCCGGTGCTTGGCGCGGGGAACGTGATCGACGCGGATGTCATGGGAGAGGGTGACTAGTTAGGTGCTGACGTGGTTGGTGGGCGAAGAATCTCGATGCAGAGACGATGGGCGACGGCGATGCCGCCGACGCCTACGTAATGGACCCGGGAGACTGGCCGTACCGCACTGTGTGAACGCGGATCGACGCCGCGTAGCGTTGTAATGCCTCCAGTCAGGGATGACACTGCGCGTCGCCGCTAACGCCGCGGGCAGGACAGTCATTGACGAACTCGGACTCGCGGAGCGCAACACGCATTCTTAGTGCGTTGTGGGCGCGCGATCAAGGAGTGAGCGTAACGTCTTGAAACCGTCGCGTCGTACGGCGATGCGAGTCGATCGTCTATCGACTCATTGCTCAGGATCTCGAAGCTCTCGCGGCTTTCAATGGCGCGGCGAGGATGACCGGGCACTTCGCCCTTCGCGCCCAGGTGGCCCGCCATGCGCTCACCACGCCCGTGGTCACTCGACGGGTCATCGTTCGCGGAGGTGAGATCACGTGGATCCGCGTCACCATCAGTGGGTACTGTTCGGCCAACCCTATTCACGCGCGTGCGTGTTGGCGGGGTCATCTCCGTGCTAGAAGGTGATGACTTTGTCCGCCCACTCGGTCCAATCAGTCAACTGCTCGAGCGTGGAGCGCTGCGCGCTCGCGGTCAGGGCCTCGTCATTGATTCCGCGAGCGTCAAGGCACGTGCCGCAGCAGCCGATCTCGGCGTCGTGGCGGGCCGCGGCCTCGATCATGCGGTCCAGGTGGTAGTAACCGTCGGGCACCTTTTGACCCGCGACCGCGCACGTGACGGCGTCACCCATGAAGAAGACCTTCACCTCGGTGCCTTC
>JAJZSX010000217.1 GCA_021849435.1 Actinomycetes bacterium
TGGACCGCCGGTCGCTGGCCCCATCTCGGTCCCATCCGACGCGCCGCCCGCCACGACGGGATGATGGTCATCCAGATCACCGAGCCCACGCAGGTTGAGGAGTTGAGAATTCGTCTGGGTGAAGCTGGCGCTGACGTGGACCACTTCGACATCGCTGTTTGGGGTGAACGCGATGAGCGTCTCGTCCACCGGGCTGATGAGCGCTACGAGGAGTGGGCCCGTGCGGGTGTGACGTGGTTCCTCACCGGTCCGGGACCTTTCGATCTTGACTTCGCGGACGTGCGCGACTACGTGGCGGCCGGCCCACCTCGGTCGTAAGCAACGACCACAGCGAGAACATGTGCGCTCGTAGCCGGTGTTCGGCGTTGGTCCGGTGACGGCGGTCGCTCAAGTTGAGGCTCCGGAGTAGTGTCAGCGTCGTGAGCGCGCCGCCTCCCGATCACCCGCAGATGGATTCAGACGACTTGGCGCTCAATCGGCCCGGGGCGTCGCTACGAGAGAAGTCCGTCGAAATCCAGCGAGCGCACCCGGCGCCGGTCTTTATCCTTCGACTTCTCGGGGTCCACAGCCAAGAGCGCGCTTGGCGCCGAGGTGCGGAAGGTGAGGAGGAGGTGGCGTTCCAGCTACGGAAGCTGGGAGACGGGTGGCACGTCATTCACAGCGTCCCCGTCGGCACCGGCGATACCGACATCGACCACGTCGTCATCGGACCGCCCGGCGTTTTCACCTTGAACACGAAGAACCACCTCGGCGGGAGAGTCTCGGTCAACGCCAATGCGGTCTACGTCAACGGAACGTATCAGCCGTACATCGCCAAGTCAAGGGCTGAGGGGAAGCGGGCGACGAAGTTGCTTACCGCCGCGAACGGCCGGGACGTTGCCGTCCATCCGGTCATCGTGATCATGGCCAGCGACCTCAGAATCAAGGATTCACCCGATGGCGTCACTGTCATCGGGCGACGGCGGATTGCGAAGTGGCTAGCCGATCATCCACCGATACTTACGCGTGACGCCGTGGACACGATTTACGCAGTCGCGCGAAAGCGCTCGACCTGGGTTGGATGACGTCGAAGGTGGACAAGTGCAATGGTGACGTCCCTGTGACAAACTCGGTGAAATTTGATAGGAGCGACTGCAGGCTGGGTTGACAACATGAGCCGCCTCTGAGTTGTTTCAAGTCGTCGTCAGGCCAAGCAACGGGAACGGAGCCTTAGTGCGAGTCCTCGACAAGGACGAGGTGGCCGAGGCGGTCGCCAAGCACTTCGCGAACAGTCAGCAGGAGACGGCCTTCGGCAAGGTCTACGCCGCGTTCAATTCGTACGTTGGCCGGTTCAACACGCTCGAGCAGGACGAGCACGACGGGTGCCGCTCGGCTCTGTGACGTTCCTCCACCTTTATTCGTTCCTGTCGCAGATACTCCCGTGGACCGACGCGGACTCCGAACGCCTCTACATCTTCGGGCGTGCGCCGGCGAAGCTGCTTCCGGCGATGCCCGACGGCCGGCTCGACCTCGGTTCGGACGTCGTGCTCACGCACCTGCGCCTCGAGGATCAGGGCTTTGCGAGCATCGAGCTCGAAGCGGGCGAGTCTGCTCCCGGCTCGGCGTTCCCCGGGGAAGGTCGCGCTCACACCCGCGACGTCCGTCTGGACCGGTTGGGCAACATCACCGAGGACCGCAACAAGCACATCGGGCTCAACCTGGACGAGCGAGACCGACTGGTCTTCGAGCAGTTCGAGATCACATGGCTGAACGACGACGAGTTGCGCACCGTGGCCAACGCCAATGACCTCGTGGCCTTCCGGTTGGAGTTCGAGAAGGCCTTCCAGCGGACCATCCTCGACAACGAGGAGGTGAACCGTGACCTGTACGAGGGGCTGCACGATGACAGCAAGTTCTCCGATCGCGTGCTGGACTGGTACCTGACGAGGATGTACAAGCTGCTTCGTGCTGACGCCGTTCAGCAGAGGTTGAGCCTGGCGTCAGACCCCGAGCCGACCGAAGAGAACTGAGAGACCCGTCGAGCCCGAGATCTTCCCTTTCACCGTGCTAGTGCCCGATGCGCCCGGAGAAGCGATTGAACTCATCGATCGTAACCACGCGCTGCGCCTCGCCTTCGTTCACCGTGACTTCGTTTCTCGGCTCGCAGAGCAGTGGGACTCCGCCGGAATCTATATCCTGCTCGACGCAGTCGCAGCCGATGGCACCTGGGGTACCTACGTAGGCAAGGCCGGCGGCGTGAAGACCCGCGTACTGCGCCACACCAAAGAGAAGGAAAGCTGGCAGCGCGCCCTACTCGTCGTGTCCAACCAACGTGAGCCGTTCCACATCGCCGAGATCGGGTGGCTCGAAGGACAGGTCCACAGTCTCCTCTCGAACTCCTACTACGCACGACCGTCGAACCGTCAGAGCCCCGGCGACGACACCGTCGCTCCCTGGGATCAAGCCAGCCTCTGGACCATCGCCCGCGGGGTGACGCACGCCCTGCGCCTACTGGGATACGAGACGGCGGAGGAGGCCGAGATCGACGCGATCGAGAAGAGTCCTCGTACCCGAGGGACTTCGTCGAAAGTTTCACTCGAAGACCTAGTGACTAAGCGGCTCCTGCGTGATGGAGACCGGTTGGTCAGTCTCAACGGTCAGTGGCCTGCAGAGGCTGCGGTTCGTACACCGGGCTTGATCATTTACCGCGGCGAGCCATTTTCAACACCGTCGGCAGCGGCCTCTGCGGTTCGACAGGGTGGTGCAGCTAATGGCCGGGGCTTTCTGGGGTGTCGCGCGCGACGGACTTACAACACCACTCGCCGTACTACGCGCTGAGCTCGACGGTATGTAACCCTGCCATATCAAAAATTGGAAGTCGTGATTGACGCTCAGTTGTGAGAACAGTCGCACCCCGCCCGACCCGTGTTCGTCGCAGTGGGATGCTCCCCTGGCCGCACCGGAGGGCGGTCACTTGAAATTATGGGAAGAATTATGGGAAGGATTCTCCTCAAATATGGGAAACCCTCTTGGCGGGGGATTTGGGTAAACGGCGATGTCCCAGGTAAGCGGGCCAAAGACACGATGCGGAGAGTGCGCCCTCACCAGCCGATCTGGATCTCGTCACCAGGAAACCCAACGTCCATCACCAGTGCCGAGTGCACGCATACTGCGTTGCGTCAGGAATCGATGAGGTACGCAATGAACGCGGCTGGCACGGCCCACGCCGTGTCGACCGCCCGGGTGTCCAAAGCCGTCCGGGTTGCGAGGATCCCGTCCCACTGCGATGCGTTCACGGTCGCTGCCTCGCCAACCCAACTACCACCATCTGTGTATTTGCCCTCTACGGCGACGCCGGCCAGATCTTCTGCAACGAAGTCAATCTCCTTACGTGTCGACGTGCGGGCGAAGAACAGGCGAGCGTCGCTGTTCCATCCACGTCCCTCAAGTAATGACCTGCGCCGAATCGCTACTCCGATCTGCATTTCAGCGAGCACGGTTAGATCTACGTCGGAGCGTTGATTGTTTGACAGGTGCGCGAGCCGGGCTATGAGTGGGTCGATGGCGTACCACTTGTCCTGGGCACGTTCGCGTGGCGTCCACGATCCCTCGGCGCGTTGTGGACAATGCCAGCCTAAGTAGGCATCGTCAAGATATGCGACGTGTCGCGCGACCGTTGGTTCCGTGAGCCCAAGTGTGGACGCAATCGAACTCATGTTGAGCGGTGATGCCATGCCCACCGCAAGACGTTCAAGGATCGATATGGTTTGCGTCTCAGAGAGCCGACTACTCGCGAAGGCGTCCTTGAAGACAACATTGAACACGTCTTGGACGAACCAGTCGGGAGGTGATCCGTCTCCGCGACGGGCGGCGACCACGCTGGCCGGAAATCCGCCAAAGAGGAGGTACATCTCCCAGAGTCTCACGAGGCTGTCGAGCCAGGGCGTGAGACTGGCGTAGGTGGAGGCGGCCGTTGGCTGATGCAGCGAACCAAGCGGGAGACGCAAGAGAGGAAGCGTCGATTCAAAGAGGCGCGCGAATGTCGCAAAGCCCATGGGAAGGAGGGTGCGATCTCCATCCGAGATGTTCCCACGGCGTCCAGCAAGTACCCCAGAGGCTGCTGTCAACTGCTCCGAGCTGGACCCAGTGAGTATGACGGCCGCGGCGTTGAACTCGGCGTCGTTGTCTCGAAGGTACTTGACCTGTGTACTCCAATCTCCCGTGACGGCCGTGACCTCGTCAATAAACCACCAGCGGTGGTGACCGTCGGGTATCGGGGGGAGACTCGCATTCTGGACCACGGTCCGAAGATCTTTCGCCGCCCAGCCATCCGCCGCGACACGAACCACACAGGTCGGGGGCGTCCCCTGAGTCAGCAGACGATCGATGGCTTGCTTCGAGGCAACCGTCTTACCCACTCTGCGCGGACCACGCAGTAGGTAGAGGCCCCCAGGTCTGATGCCGTCCAAGCACGGCGATTCGTAGGACAGTGCGCTCCCGTCGGCGCTGGTGAGGTCGGGGTCTGACTTTCGCCAGGCAGCTGACCTCCACCAAGGATTCGTCTTGGAGAGCTCCCTAGCCAACTGTCCTAGTGCTGTCGTCATCCTGATCTCCTGATGATGTTTGGTTTGCGCGCTCGTCGAGGCAAGTGCGTTCAGGAATGTATACCATCCTCAACGGATTGCGTTCAGGAATGTATACCATCCTCAACGGATTACGTTCAGGAATGTATACCATCCTCAACGGAGAACGTCCAGGGAGAGCCGGACGGTGCTCGAAGGAGGTGGCACTGCCCGCCATGAGATCGAAGGGGGCGGGTGGCGGTGAACCGGCGAAGCGGCGGGGAGCAAGAGTCTGGTGGAATCGACCTCAACCGGGTGTGCCGAGCGCAGTGAACCATCGCGACCACGTCCGGCGTTGGATCGGTTCTAAGCGTTCACTAGGAACTTCGTTTGTTCAAACGTTTGTGCAAATGGTTTGC